>JAZSAA010000424.1:0-10976 GCA_045601625.1 Clostridia bacterium
TGGCGACCCCCGCGGCGTGGGTCGCCTCCAGGAAGGCCAGCGCGTCCTGCGCGCACGTGACGCCGCCGTTGGCGTACACGGGAATGCGCACGGCGTCGCATACGCCCCGTATCGCGGGGATATCCACGGGGCCCAGGTACATCTGTTCCCGGGTGCGGCCGTGGAGCGTCACGCTCTGGAAGCCCAGCGCCTCGGCCTGCTTCACCAGCAGTGGCGCGGTGATGCTCTGCGCGTCCCACCCCAAGCGCAGCTTCAGCCGCACCGGCAGGGACGTGGCCGCCTTCACCGCCGCCATCACCGCCACCGCCTTTTCCGGCGTCTTCAGCAGCGCCGAGCCGTTGCCGCTGCCCACCACCTTCCGGGCCGGACAGCCCATGTTGATGTCGATGGCGTCAAACCGGCCCAGCGCCTGGAGCCTGCGGGCGGATTCGGCCATCGCCGACGGGTCGCTGCCGATCAGCTGGGCGGCCAGGTTGCGCTCGTTGGGATAGCGGACCAGCACCTCGTTGAAGGTCTGGCTCATGGGCTTTTTGGCCCGACCGTAGGCCAGCGACTGGATCATCTCCGTGGTCGCGCCCTCGGCTCCGTAGTCGAAGCAGACGCTCCTGAACGAGGCTCGGGTCATGCCGTCCATCGGCGCGAGCACGAATTCCGGCAGCCGCGCGGGCGCGGCTGCTTCCCTGCCGGCGCCCATCAGCCCGTGACGTTCAGGCGGGCGTCGCCGGTGCGCTGGTAGCCCTGCTGCAAGAGCTGGGTGATGTCCCAGGGCCGGGTCGCGGCGTCCGGGTACAGCTTCAGCAGATAGGCATAGGGCTCCAGCTTGGTGGGGTCGATCTGGGCGCAGCGCTTGAGCATCGCCGCGGCCTTCTCGTTCTCCCCCGCCTCCAGGTAGGCCATCGCCGCGGAGGAGGCAAAGCTGTAGCTGTCCGGATCGCGCTGCAGCGCCCGTTCGTAGTACAGCCCGGCCTGGCTGTAGTCGCCGGCCTGGAAGTACTGGTACCCGAGGGTGCTGTAGGCGTCCTTGCTCCAGGCGGCGTTGACCCGCGCCAGGCTGACCTGCCCCGCGTTGGAAAAGGCGTAGATCACGAACATCAATATCAGTATCGCAAACAATGCCAACCCCACGATGCCCCTGAGATGGCGCATGAAGAAGCTGCCCTCGTCGTCGTCCTCGAAGGCAAAGCTGCCCTGGAGCCCGTCGTCATCCTCGTCCCGGTCGTAGGGGTCCTCCTCGTCGTAGGGCGCGCGCTTTCCGTCCATGAAGATGTCCTCCGGGTCCATCGTCTTTGGCGGCACCAGCGTGTTGGCCTGCTTGCGACGATTTGGGTCCTTGGCCCGGGGCTTCGCGCCCTGCACGTCCAGCTCCAGCTTCGGCGCGGCGCCCTCCAGCCGGACGGGCTCTTCCTCGCTCCGCTTGATCTCCGGGGGCTTTTTCTCCAGGGTGACCGCCTGCTTTTTCCGGGTGATCTCTTCCTTCCAGTCAGATTCCTCCAGCTTTTCACCGGACTCTTCCAGCACGAGGGGCGAGAAGGCCTCCGCAGGCGCCTCGGGCCTGGCCCAGACGTCCGGCTCCGTGTGGCTGTCGCGCTGCCGGCTCCAGTCCAGCAGCTCAGCCGCGGCGTCGTCCACGGGACTGGCAGCCTGCGGCGGAACGGCTGCTTCACCGCCAGAAGAAACCGACGTCGGTTTCTCCCCGGTACTCGCCTCCACGGCCCCGGCAGGCTCCGGCGCGTCTCCGGCTCCGATCTCTTCGGAACCGACTGACGCCGGTTCTGCAGGCGCTTCGGCGACGGGCACGGGCTCCGGCGCGTCGTCCTGCTCGGGTATGACGATGGGCTTGCCGCAGAAGGGGCAGAAGAGCATGTCTTCGCCCACCTTTTTTCCACAACGTGAACAGTACACAGGTCCTTCTCCCCTCTCCGTATCTATCCAGGTGTCAGATGTTGCGCATGGCCTCGTAATCCGGGTCGCCGTAGAACGCGCGCTCCTCGCCGGGATCGCCGCCCAGCTCCTCGATGGCGTTGCGCAGCTCGATGTAGTCCAGGTAGCCCAGGTCCGTCAGGTTCAAAAACGGCTTCATGGCGTCGATGGCCCTCGGATCACCCAGCTTGCCCAGGAACGAGGCGTACAGCGCCCGCTGCTCCGGGCGGTTGCGCAGCTTTTCCAGCATGTATTCGAGGATGCGGTCGTCGCCGGGGAAGTTGGCGCAGATGCCCAGTATGCGCTGTTGGCCGGGTTCCCCCGCGCCCTCGTAGCGCGAAAGCAGCGCCCCGATCTGGCTGCCGTCCCCGTCGGAGAGGATGTCCGCCGCCATCTCGCCCAGCTCGTCCCCGTCGCCGCCGCTGCAGGCGAGGTCCACGTACAGGTCGTGGGCGTCGTCGCTGTCGATATCCCGCAGCAGGGCCAAGGCCGTGGCCCGCAGGGATTCGGGCCTGTCGCCGTCCGCCGCGATGCGCATCAGGGGCGCCACGCAGCTCTGGCCCACGCTCACCACCCGGCTGTACAGCGGCTCCGGCAGGCCGATGTCCCGCTTGTCGTATTCCTCCAGCAGCTTGATGAGGTCCTTCGGCTCGCTGTAGCGCAGGAAGTACTCCCCCGGCTTTTCGCCGTCCAGCCACCTGGCCGGGGCGTTCAGGAAGTTCAGCATGATCTCGTTGTAGCTGTCCTCCACCTGCTTCTCGGTCAGGCCGGGGTGCATGGCCATCCAGGTGCGGGCGTAATCGTAAAACTTGGCGTCAAAATCGTGTATCTTCATCTTTTACTCCATTTACCTCTCTTTTGCGATCCTGTGCAGGCAGCCGGAAATGCGGCGGGCGTAGTACACCAGCTGACGCGCGTCACAGCCGAACTGCTCCGCCAGCGCGGCCACGTCCGGCCGGGGGCCGTAGACCAGCATGTAGCTGTAGGCCAGCGCCGCCGCGCCGCCGCCCACGCAGCGCACCGGGTCCATGGCCGTGCCCCGCAGCTGGCGATAGGCCGACCAGATCAGAAGCAGGTGGTTCAGCGCCGAGATACCGTACTCCCGCTGGAGCATCTCGTCGGCATAGCGCACCAGCTGGCGCTCACCCACGCCAAGCCGGGCCATCATGGCCTTGGCGTCGGGCATGAAACCCGGCCCCAGGCCCGTCCTGGCCGGCATGATGGCTTCCGAATCGACGCCCTGCAGCCGCAGCACCAGCGCGGCGTGAAGCTTGAGGTCGCCCGGCACGCCCTCGTTGAACAGCAGCATCCTCAACAGGCTCCTGGACTCCCGGTGGTCGATGGTGGTCAGCGCGGTCATGGCCGCCCGGCTCAGCCGGGTGTCCTCGGCCCGCACCGCCCAGCCCATCAGCTGGCGAAAGCCCGGGTCCTCCTTCCAGCGCGCCTCCAGCTGCTCGTAGCCCTCGCCCAGCTGATCCACCAGCGCCCGCAGCCGTCGCTCGAATTCCCGGCGGGGCACCTGGTAGCTGTAGTCCGGCGCGTCCTCGCCCAGCTTCCCCTTCAGCGCCGCCTCCTGGTAATACCGGGCCACACTGTCCCCGGGATCGATGCGCAGTATGCGGGTCCAGAACCGGGCCACGCGTATCTGGGCCGTGCCCGTGCGGTACATGGCCACCGCCCGCATGTGCAGCAGGTCCCGGTCGAAGGGGGCCTCCCGCAAGGCCTGGCGCACGTAGGTCGCCACGTCAGCGTCCATGCCCAGCTCGCCCATCACGTAGATCATCAGCCGCAGATCCTGCCCCTCGGGGCGCTCCTCCATGGCCCGGCCGATCAACGCCCGCGCGCTGTGGGCGTCGCCGGACAGGGCGTACACCTGGGCGCTGACGCACAGCGCCTTCACCGAGGGCGGGTAGCCCTCCGCGGCGCGGCCTGCCTGGACCAGGGCCTCCTCCCCGCGGCCGCAGATGAGCAGCGCCATCGCGTACAGCGCGCGCATGTCGAACTGCTCCGAGGCCATCTCCAGGGAGCGCTCAAACAGCCGGCAGGCCTTCTCGGGCATGTCGGATTTCATGGCGTCACAGGCCCGGTTGGCGATGCAGGACGCCCGGTGGAGCTTGCGGTTGACGGGGTGGCTGAGCTCGCTGAAGAACTCCAGCTCCGCCGCCAGCCGGCGCACCTCCTCCAGGTGAGCGCCCTCCGGGTCCTTGCGGCTGTACAGGCTCAGTGAGCGCTGCGCGCCGGCGAGGTCGTTCATCCCCAGCTGGTTCAGCGCCAGGCCGTAATAGCACTCCGAGGGGCCGTCCTCCTCCGCCAGCATGTCCAGCAGCAGCCGGGTGGACTGCTCGTGGCACCCCATCTCGCAATACAGCTCCGCCAGGTCCAGCCGGTATTCCCGGTTTTCCGGCGCGGACTCCACCGCCCGGCGCATCAGCTCCAGCGCGTCCACGATGTTGTTCTCCCGGCGGTTCATCATGGCGCGGTGATGCACATAGGCGGAGGACCGCCCGAAGGCGACCACGTTGAAATTTCTGTTCATCGATGCTCCCATATCACAAAAATACCGAAGTCGGTTTATTTTTCCGCGTTCGCGGCATCCTCCCTGTGGGTGGCCGCGGCCAGCAGGGTCTTAAGGTCGTCCTCGGTGAAGCGATACCGCTTGTTGCAGAAGTGGCAGTCCACCTGGGCGCCGTGCTGGGTCTGGATCATGTCGGTCAGCTCCTGCGCGCCGAGGGTGATCAGCGCCCGCTCCACCCGCTCGCGGCTGCAATCGCAGGCGTAGCGCACGTCCCGGCGCTCCAGCACCTGGGGCTGCAGGTGCATAAGCAGCTGGTTGACCGCGCCGTCCAGATGATATTCCTTCATCGTGCCCGAGATGTCCATGAACATGCCAGCGCTGGCTTCGATGGAGCGTATGGCCGCCTCGCTGGCCCCGGGCATCAGCTGCACGATCAGCCCGCCGGCGGACTCCACCCTTTCGTCGCTGACCAGCACCCCCAGCGACACCAGCGAGGGCGTCTGCTCGGAGGCGGTAAAGTACATGGCGAAGTCCTCGGCGATCTCGCCGGAGACCAGGTTCACCTGGCCCACGTAGGGCTCCCGCAGCCGCAGGTCCTTGATGACGGACAGGCGGCCCTCCCTGCCCACTGCAGCCCCAACGGGCAGCTTCGGCCCGGTGCGCGGCAGGTCGATGGCGGGGTTGTCCACATAGCCCTTCACCGAGCAGTCCGCCCCGGCCACCGCCAGCACCGTCCCGATGGGGCCGCCGCCCTTGATGGACACGGTGACGCTCTCGTCCCGGCCCTTGAGCATGCTGCCCATCATGGCCGTGGCCGTCAGCGTGCGCCCCAGCGCCGCGGTGGCGATCCTCGACAGACCGTGGATGTCCTTCGCCCGCTGCACCATTTGGGTGCTCTCGGTCAATATGGCCCGGGCCTGGCCCTCCAGCAGGGATATGTGCAGTATGCCGTCCTGACTCATTACGCTCATTCAAGAATGCTCCTTATTCATATTATTCCCGGATGGCCGCGATGTGAATGCGCGGCTCGTCCGCGGCGGGCGCGTCGAAGCGACGGTCGCCGAACACCCGCGCCCCCGCGAAGCCGCATTCCGCCAGCAGCGCCAGCAGGTGCTCCGGCTCGTGGGCCTTCTGCACGTGCAGCTCGTCGAAGCGCCGGTAGCGCCCGTCCTTCTCCTTTGTGAAGAAGGTCAGGTCCATGGTGACGGTTCCGGCGGCCTCGTCAAATTCGTTGCTCCACAGGTAGGCGATGTCGCCCCGGTCCTCGCCGAAGAAGCTGTTCCCCAGGGTGTGCCGCAGCTTCCAGGCCGACGAGATGTCGAAGGCCAGCGCGCCGCCCGGCTTCACGGCCTCCCGCGCCCGGGTGAAGAAGGCCCGCAGGCGGTCGTCGTCCAGCAGGTAGTTCACGCCGTCGCAGGCGCACACCAGCGCGTCCACCGGCCGGGGCAGCGTCAGCGCGCACATGTCCTGGCAGACGAACATCGGCTGAACGCCGAAGCGCATCGCCTTCTGCCGGGCCAGCTCCAGCATGTCGCCGGACAGGTCCACCCCCGTCACCCGGATGCCCTGCCGGGCGAAGCGCACGGACATGGACCCGGTGCCGCAGGCGCAGTCGCACAGCGTGCGGGGCCGCACGCCCATGCGCCCGATCAGGTCGAGGTAGTATTCGGCCCAGGCGTCGTAATCGACGTCGTCCATCAATGCGTCGTACAACCCGGCAAAGGCTTCGTAAGCACGCATGTGCCGCCCTCCACAGTGGAAAATTCTGTATACTGAACCAAGATATATTCTATCATATTCGCGGGACAAATTCAATTCCCAACGGGCGACGTCACGGAATGTTTATCCATATAACACAATTCTAACCTGAACGACCCGAAGCCATTCCGTCCATCTGATATGATGCGGGAAGAACAAATGACAGGGTGACAGACATGAAATACGCGCTCGTGATATTCGACCTGGACGGCACGCTGCTGGACACGCTGGACGACCTGACCCGGGCGGTGAACCACGCCCTGGACCTGCAGGGCTTTCCGCCGCGCACCCGGGAGGAGGTGCGGCACCTGATCGGCAACGGCATCGCCAGCACCATGCGCCGCGCGGTGCCCGAGGGGACCGGCGAGGCGGCCTTCCGGCAGGCGCTGTCCAATTTCAGGGACTATTACCTGTCCCACGTGAACGTGTCCACCCGCCCCTACGACGGCATCCCCGCCCTGCTGGACGGCATGGAACGCGCCGGAATCCGGGCCGCGGTAAACTCCAACAAGGTGGACCGCGCCACCCAGGCCCTTTGCCAGGCCCATCTGCCGGGGCGGTTCGCCTGCGTGCTGGGGGAACAGCCGGACATCCCCAAAAAGCCCGCACCCGACGGCGCCCTTCGCATCATCCGCCGGCTCGGCGCGGACCCCGCGCGCACGCTGTACGTGGGCGACGGCGAGACGGACATCCAAACCGCCGCCAACGCCGGCATCGACTGCGCCTGGGCGGCCTGGGGCTATCGCAGGGCGTCCGAGCTGGGCGGCCTGGCCGTCCCCCACGCCTTTTCGTCGGTCCGGGAACTGGGGGATTATATACTTGGCGACTGACGGGTCACAATACCCGTGCAAGCGGCTGTAGCGTGGCGATACGCTGCCCCTTCCCGGCGACTGACAGACATTTCGCAGCATCCAAAAGATCCTTCGCTCCGCTCTGGATGACATGTTGACGTTTCGTTGTCATCCTGAGCGAAGCGAAGGATCTTGTTTTGTCGGGACACAGCCCTAACCGTTGGGATTCTCGGCGATTTCCCGCAATATGGCGTTCACAAGCGCCGCCGTGGTCTGTACGCCGCCCTTCTTGCCCCGCACGACGATGGAGGTGAGGTCGCTGTCCATCAGGCGCTCCTTCATCTGCACGACGCTGGCGAAGCCTGTGGGCGCGGCCAGCACGCAAACATCGCTGAGGGGCTCGTGCTGCCGGCGGGTGATGATGCGGTTGATCGCGGCGGGCGCGCTGCCCACCACCATCAGCTTGGGCCCGTTCACCGCCAGGCCGTAATCCACGGCCACCTCGGCCCGGGTCACGTGGCGCTGCTCCGCCAGGTAGACCACGTGGGGATCGTCGATAAAGCAGATGACCTGCGCACCGTGCTCGCCCAGCAGGCCCGGGTTGATGTCGTTGACCAGCAGCGAGGTATCGGCGATGATGTACCCGCCCATCTCGATCAGCCTGCGGATATGGGTCATTGCCGTGGGGCCGAAATAAACGCTCTGGGACAGCGAAGGATCCTTGGTTTCTTCCTCGACCTGTTTGAGTATACTGGCGACATTGGGGTTTATGTATGGGTTTCCACCGCGATGCCTGCCGCCAAAACCCGAAGCTCTTTTAAACAATTCTGCCACTCCATTTCAATGCGGCGTGTGCAATACGCATCCATTTTGTGCCGTTCGTTTTAACTATACAACGTCCATGGTATTTAGTCAAGGAACATGAATAATTTCTTTCGTTAACAATTTGCACGCCATGTTGACCTCCCGTTTCACGCGAATCGAGGGGAACCGGCCGCAGGCCAGGGTCGATTCCGTGGGAAAGCCCTGAAAAACATCCCGAATTAACGCATAAACCGCAGCAGCGGCGACGCGCCCGTCACAGCCCCGCCAGCAGCAGCACCAGCGGGCTGTTCCAGTAGATGCTGACCTCGTTGGTGGAATAGCTCTGGCTGTTGTCAATGTAGCACTTTGCGGGCGGCTTTCCCTTGAGCACGCTCGCGGCGCAGGGGTCCTGAAGGCCGCTGTTCGGGCCGCCGACCAGCATCCCCGGCATCACCCGGTGGACGGCAACGGAGGGCCGGTGGTGGGGATGGGCGGGCGACCTCTCCCCCGCCGCCGTCACAAAGCAATAAGCCGTGGCGTTCCTTCCCAGCAGGTAATCCAGCGGCTGCTGCGCGGCTTCACGGCAGGCTTCGTCTCCCAGCCTGCCCGCCAGCATCAGCAGCGCGGCGGTGTTGGCGACGCCCATGTTGGAGCCCCACTCGTAGGCGTCGGCGCGGTCCGCGCCGTAGGGATTGGCCGGAATACCGTCCAGCGCTGCCCGGACGATGGCGTCCAGCTCGCTTCGGGCGGCCTGACGGACGGGATCATCGGCGCTCAGGGCGTCGTCCCCGAGCAGGGCCAGCAGGCCGTAGGTCCCCACGTCCTGCCAGCCCATGCCATATCGCCTGCCGCCGGTGGCCAGGAGCTTCGACGCGGCCTCCCGGTATCCGGCCTCCCCGGTGGCCCGGGCCAGCTCCGCCGCCGCCCAGAAGCGCTCGTCGCTGTCGTCGTCGTCGGGATATTCGCCGGTGTCGATGCCCTGGGGATTGCGAAATCCCGGTTCTCCCTCGTGCTCCGACAGGTAATCCCAGGCGCGCCGCGCGGCCCGGAGATACCCCTCGGCGTCCTCCGGCCAGTCATCGGCGCACAGGCGGGAGGCCATCGCCATAACGGCGGCGAAATCGCCGGTGGCGGCGTTGGAGACGGGGCAGACGATCAGCCCGTCAGTCTCCCGCTGGGGCGGGATGTTGCCGGGGAAACCGGCGCAGGAGACCTTGTGGTACACGCCTCCGGAGGGCGCCTGCATCTTCATCATCCAGTCCAGCTCCACCCTGGCCTCCTGCAGCAGGTCGTCCAGGCCGTCGCCGCTCTCCGGGATGCCGACATCGTCGAGCACGTCGCCCCGAACCGCATGGGCCAGCATCAGGTCCGCCGCCGCCTTCGCCCCGGAGACCACGTAGCGGCCATAGTCCCCCGCGTCGTGCCATCCGCCGGAGACGTCGATCTGCTCGTCGGCGCCATAGACGGTGGCAAGCGCCGTATGACAGGCCGGATGGGCCCATACGTCGGCGATGGCAGGGTCGGTTTCGACGCCGCAGCGCTGGAGATACAGCATCCTTGCCGCGCCGCGCAGCAGGTCGGCGTACACGTCCTCCCCGACGGCGAAGGCCGGGGATTCATGGCCGTCCGCGCTGACGAGCCTGTAGGTGCCGAGGGCGTCCAGGGCGGAAAAATCCGCCGCTCGGTCCGTCTCCCCCGCCAAGGGGTTTTCGACAGCGTCGGAGAGCGTGCCCTCGTAGACGGCTTCTCCACTTTCGGCGTCGACCACCGTGAAGGCCTCGCCGTCCGCCCCGATATCCGCGAACACGGCGATCTTGACGGCGTCCGGCCTGTAGCCGACCTGGTCCACGGGAATGCCGACGGCATAGGGGTCCTCCCTGGCGGCCAGGGCGCTCGCGCCCAGCAACAGGGAAAGCGCCGTCAGCAGTGCCATCGTCCGCTTCATCCCACATCAACCCCTTTCGGTCTCTCCCCCGTTGCAGCTTTACCGGCGTTTCATTCCCATTCGATGCTGGCGGGAGGCTTGGAGGTCACGTCCAGCACCACGCGGCTGGCGTGGGGCACCTCGTTGACGATGCGTCCGGAGACCCGGGCGATCAGGTCGTAGGGCAGCCGCGCCCAGTCTGCGGTCATGAAGTCATCGGTGGTGACGGCGCGCAGGGCGATGGCGTAGTCGTAGGTGCGCTCGTCCCCCATCACGCCCACGGAGTGCACGCCGGTCAGCACCGTGAAGTACTGGTTGATCTGTCCCGCAAGCCCCGCTTTTGCAATCTCCTCCCGGAAGATGGCGTCGCTCTCCCGAACGATCCGGGCCTTCTCCGGCGTCACCTCGCCGATAATGCGGATGGCGAGGCCGGGGCCGGGGAACGGCTGCCGCCAGACCAGCTCGTGGGGCAGGCCCAGCGCCTCGCCCAGGGCGCGCACCTCGTCCTTGAACAGCATCCTCAGCGGCTCGATCAGCTCGGTGAAGCCCAGCTCCTTCGGAAGTCCCCCCACGTTGTGGTGGCTCTTGATCACCGCGGCGCTGGCGCCCTGGCCGCTCTCGATCACGTCCGGGTAGATGGTGCCCTGAGCGAAATAATCCAGCCTGCCCAGGTCCTTCGCGGTGTCCTTAAACACCTCGATGAAGTCCCGCCCGATGATCTTGCGCTCCTGCTCTGGCTCGGTGACGCCCCTGAGGTCCGCGAAGAACCGTTCGGCGGCGTCCGCGCGGACGAACCGCACCGGGAAAAGCTCGCTGAACACCCGGCACACCTGTTCGCTCTCGCCCTTGCGCAGCAGGCCGTGATCGACGAACACGCAGGTCAGGCGACTGCCGATGGCCCGGTATATCAGCGCCGCCGCCACGGAGGAATCCACGCCGCCCGACAGCGCCAGCAGCACCGTGCCGGTGTCGCCGACGACCGCCTTTATCTGCGCCACCGCCGTCTCGGCATAGGCGTCCATCGTCCAGTCGCCTCTACAGCCGCAGATTTTCAGCACGAAGTTTTCGATGAGCCGCCTACCCTCGTCGGTGTGGGTCACCTCGGGGTGGAACTGCACACCGTAGATTCGCCGCACGTCGTCGACCATGGCGGCGACGGGGCAGTTGTCCGTCCCGGCGACGACCCTGAACCCCGGCGGGCACCGGTCCACCTGCCAGGTGTGGCTCATCCAGCAGGCGGATTCGGGCGACAGGCCCTCCAGCA
>JAZSAA010000425.1:0-5411 GCA_045601625.1 Clostridia bacterium
GGCTTCCTGCTGGACGCCTTCAAGTACGGCGCGCCGCCCCACGGCGGCCTGGCCTTCGGCATCGACCGGCTGGTCATGCTGCTGACGGACAGCGACAGCCTGCGGGACGTGATCGCCTTCCCCAAGGCCAACAGCGCCAACTGCCTGATGATGGAGACCCCCGCCGACGTGCGCCCCGACCAGCTGGAGACCCTGAAGATCAGGGTGGACCTGCCAGAGGAGGAATGATCCATGAAGCAGATGATGATCTACAACACCCTGTCCCGCAAGAAGGAGCCCTTCGTGCCCGTGCACGAGGGCAAGGTGGGCATTTACGCCTGCGGCCCCACGGTGTACAACTACTTCCACATCGGCAACGCCCGCCCCTTCATCATCTTTGACACCCTGCGCCGCTTCATGAAGCACCTGGGCTATCAGGTGACCTTCGTGCAGAACTTCACCGACATCGACGACAAGATGATCAAGCGTGCGGGCGAGGAGGGCACCACCGTCGAGGCCATCGCCGAGAAGTACATCAATGAGTACTTCAGGGACGCCGAGGCCATCGGCGTGCAGAAGGCGGACGTGCATCCCCGGGCCACGAAGCACATCGGCGAGATCATCGGCCTGATCAAGAAGCTGGAGGCCAAGGGTCTGGCCTACCGGGCCGAAAACGGCGACGTGTACTTCGACACCCAGGCCTGGCGCAGCAACTACGGCCGCCTGATCGGCCAGAACCTGGACGACCTGGAGTCCGGCGCGCGGGTCGAGGTGGGCGACGTAAAGCGCCACCCGATGGACTTCGCGCTGTGGAAGGCAAAGAAGCCCGGCGAACCCTTCTGGAAGAGCCCCTGGGGCGAGGGCCGTCCCGGCTGGCACATCGAGTGCTCGGCCATGAGCATGAAGTACCTGGGCGAGACCTTCGACATCCACTGCGGCGGCGTGGACCTGATCTTCCCCCACCACGAGAACGAGATCGCCCAGTCCGAGGGCGCGACGGGCAAGCCCTTCGCCAAGTACTGGATGCACAACGGCCACATCAACGTGGACAACAAGAAGATGTCCAAGTCCGCGGGCAACTTCTTCACCGTGCGGGACATCAGCAAGGAGTTCGACCCCGAGGTGGTGCGGATGTTCATGCTCTCCGCCCAGTACCGCAGCCCCATCAACTTCTCCCGAGACCTGATGGAGCAGGCGAAGGCCGGCCTGGAGCGGCTGTATACCGCCCGCAACAACGCCCTGTTCGCCCTGGACCACGCCCCCGATCGCGAGTTGAACGACGAGGAAAAGGCGTTCATCCAGCGGGGCAAGGGCTTCATGGACCAGTTCGACGACGCCATGTGCGACGACCTGAACACCAGCGAGGCCATGGGCGTGCTGTTCGAGTACGTGCGCGACATGAACACGTCCCTCGCCGACGCGAAGCAGCCCTGCAAAGCCGCCATCAAGGAGGGCCTTGCCATGCTGAACGTGATGGCCCACGAGGTCCTCGGCCTGCTGATGAAGGAGGCCGACACCGTGCCCGAGGACATCAAGGCCCTCGTCCAGGCACGCGCCGTCGCCAAGAGGGCGAAGAACTTCGCCGAGGCTGACCGCATCCGCGACGAGGTGCTGGCCAGGGGCTACGTCATCGAGGACACCCCCAAGGGCCCGAAGGTGAAGAAGGCATAACCGACATACGCAGAAAAGACCGCGCAGGCGGTCTTTTTTGTGGTGCGTAACGGCGAATCCGGAAGCAGGATGTCATTTAAAGCGTATTACAGAGGTAACTATTCAGTTCGGATGCATCTGAACTTCTATGGCGGCCCAGGGGCCTCCGCTACAGGCGTCGTTCATTGCAGCGGCGGCGCAGGCGCCGCCATAGATCCCCATGTTTGAATGAAATGCCATGGCGGCGCAGGCCCCCCCGCTACATGGGTGCGTTTTCATTCATGGTGTACACGCTTCGTGGGATGCTTTTCGAAACCTACGCAGGCGCTCATGTTAAAATAAGGTTATCGTTTCGATATGATTGTTATTTCTCACTGGATGTTATATAATGCCTTAAGTGCGATAACAGAATGACATCCCTTTCAACAGAAACACTGGCGGCGGCACGGTAGCCGGACCGTATCGCTTGCGCCCTGCCGCCCACGCCCCAACAATCGACACGCGAGGTAAAGAAGCAATGAATCTGCAGGAGCTTCAAATCGGCAAATCCGCCATCGTCACCTCCGTTGGCGGAGACGGCGCCCTCAGGCAGCATTTTCTGGACATGGGAATCATCCCCGGCGTGGAGGTCGAAATCGTCAAATTCGCGCCGAGGGGCGACCCGATGCAGGTGCGCATCCACGGCTACGAGCTGACGCTTCGACTGGCGGACGCGGAGCAGATCACCGTCGTGGCCGCGTCCGAGTACGAGGCAGAGCAGGACACGGGCGTGAAGAACCGGCTGTTATCCCTCGGAAAGAACCGCCGGAAGGAAGCGGAAAAGGCGCTGCCGGACGACGTGAGGCTCACCTTTGCCCTGATGGGCAACCAGAACTGCGGCAAGACCACGCTGTTCAACCAGCTGACCGGCTCCAAGCAGCATGTGGGCAACTTTCCCGGCGTGACGGTGGAGGAAAAGGACGGCGAGATCATCGGGTATCCCAATACGATCATTACGGACCTGCCCGGCATCTACTCCATGTCGCCCTACACCAGCGAGGAACTGGTCTCCCGGGATTTCCTGCTGAACGCCAAACCGAAGGGGATCATCAACATCGTCGACGCCACCAACATCGACCGCAACCTGTACCTGACGATGCAGCTTTTGGAGATGGACATCCCCATGGTCATCGCCCTGAACATGATGGACGAGGTAACCGGGAACGGCGGCTCCGTGGACGTGAAGGGCATGGAGTCCATGCTGGGCGTGCCGGTCGTGCCCATCTCCGCGATGAAGAACCAGGGCGTGCAGGAGCTGGTCGAGAAGGCTATCCACGTCGCAAAGCACCAGATAAAGCCCGCCGGGCTTCAATACGAGCTGATGGCCGGGAACACGCAGCCCGTGGACCGCTGTCAGAAGGTGATCGCCTACCTGATGGAGGACAAGGTCCAGACGACCGGCCTGCCGCCCCGCTTTGCCGCGGGCAAGCTGATCGAGGGCGACGCGAATATCATCGAGCGGCTGGGCTACGAACCCCAGGAACAGGAGATTTTCGAGGGCATCGTCCGCAGGATGGAGCAGGAACGGGGGCTGGACCGCAGCGCGGCCATGGCGGATTACCGCTTCTCCTATATCCGCAAGGTCAGCGAGCTGTACGTCGTAAAGCCCCGCGAGAGCCGCGAGCACAAGAAGAGCACGGCCATCGACAGGGTCCTGACCGGAAAATACACCGCGATCCCCGTCTTCATCGGCATCATGGCGCTGGTGTTCTATCTGACCTTCAACGTCATCGGCGCGTTCTTCCAGAACCTGCTTGCCAGCGGCATCGAAGCGCTGACCCGCGTGGTGGACCAGGCCCTCACGGCGGCCCAGGTCAACGAGGCGATCCACGGGCTCGTCATCAACGGTGTGTTCGAGGGCGTGGGCAGCGTGCTGAGCTTCCTGCCCATCATCGTCACCATGTTCCTGTTCCTGTCCCTGATGGAGGACAGCGGCTACATCGCCCGCGTCGCCTTCTTCATGGACAAGGCACTCAGGAAGCTGGGTCTGTCCGGGCGCAGCATCGTGCCGCTGCTGATCGGCTTCGGCTGTTCCGTGCCGGCCATCATGTCGTCGCGAACCCTGCCCAGCGAGCGCGACCACCGCATGACCATACTGCTGACACCCTTCATGAGCTGCACGGCCAAGCTGCCGATCTACGCCTTCTTCGTGGACGCCTTCTTCCCCACCCACAAGGCGCTGGTCATGGTCAGCCTGTATGTGGGCGGCATCGCGATCGGCATACTGGCCGCCTTCCTCTACAAGCGCTTCCTCTTCAAGGGCGAGGCGGTGCCCTTCGTCATGGAGCTGCCCAATTACCGCATCCCCAGCCCCAAGAGCGTGGCACGGCTGCTGTGGGAGAAAGCCAAGGACTTCATCCAGAAGGCCTTCACGGTGATATTGGTCGCCTCCATCGTCATCTGGCTGCTCAAGAGCTTCGACTTCCACTTCAACTTCGTGACAGACTCCCAGAACAGCATCCTGGCGGCGATCTGCGGCGTGATCGCGCCGATCTTCCGACCCATGGGGCTCGGCGACTGGCGGATCGTGACCTCCCTGGTCAGCGGCGTCATGGCCAAGGAGAGCGTCGTCTCCGTCATGGAGGTTCTCTTCAAGGCCGAGGGCGGCGCGGCGGCGGTCATCACGCCGCTGGCGGCGATTGCCATGCTGGTGTTCTGCCTGCTCTACACGCCCTGCGTGGCCGCCATTGCCGCCATCCGCAGGGAATTGGGCCGGAAATGGGCCGCCGGGATCGTGGTGTGGCAGTGCGTCCTCGCCTGGGTCTTCGCCTGGCTGGTTTATCTCGTGGGCTCGCTGATCCTGTGAGGCGTGTTTTGCTTAACTGAAGCTCACTCTCCCTCCATCCCCCGCCTCAGCTTTTCCAGCGCCTTCTTTTCGATCCTGGAGACGTAGCTTCGAGATATGCCCAGCTTCGCGGCGACGCGGTGCTGGGGCCATGGATCGCCGTCCTCGAGGCCGTAGCGCAGGCGGATGACCTCGCGCTCCCGGGGCTCCAGGGCCGCGTCCATCAGCCGGAGGGCGCGGCGGGATTCGATGGCGGTCTCGGCGGCGTCGGGCACCAGGTTCGCGTCGGTGCCCAGCAGGTCATCCAGCTGCAGGTCGTTGCCGTCGCCGTCCTGGCCCACGCTGTCCCCCACCAGCACCACGTTCCGGTTCTTGCGGTTGGCCCGGAAGAACATCAGTATCTCGTTTTCGATGCAGCGCGAGGCGTAGGCCGTCAGCCGCCCCGCCTCGGGGCGAAAGGTATGTACCGCCTTGATCAGGCCCAGCGTGCCCACCGACACCAGGTCGTCCTGGTCCACGCTGGGCTGGGCGTACTTCCGGGCGATGTGGGCCGCCAGCCGCAGGTTGTGCTCGATCAGGGCGTTGGCGGCGTCGGCGTCCCCCGCCTGCATTCGCGCCAGCAGGACCTGCTCCTCCTCCGGCGGCAGGGGCTTGGGGAAGGACGACCGGGCGCTGAGGTGCAGCAGCAGAAGCCACCCGCTCTTCGACAGCCACAGCAGCATTTCGGGCAAAAACATAGGGCTTACCTCCTTGTCAATGGGAAGTCTGCCCTATATTTTATGCGCTTTTTGTCGATTCGTGCCTGGGGCGGCGCCGGCGTTATGCCAGCGTCAGGGACCTCATCCGTCTCTCCCGGAACAATGCAGGCATTTTCCGGGAAATCCACCTCCACATAGGGGAAGGCTAACTGGCGGCGCAGGCGCCGCCGCTACACGGAGAAAGGGGGCGTGATAAGGCA
>JAZSAA010000426.1:0-3294 GCA_045601625.1 Clostridia bacterium
TTTAGTGGTTAGTATTTAGTGGCGGTACAAATCCCTGCGGGATTTGTTTGATTATATGGAAACGGTAGAGGCTTCAACGTTTCTTGATCCCTTGAATCAAAAGAAATCCGTTAGGATTTCCTCCTCCACTAACCACTAAATGCTAAATACTAACCACTGAAATTCTGATTTGTCGCCCCGCGACAAATCAGAATTTACCTCCCCGTCCTGTCAAACCGCCGGGGCATGGTTCATGCCCCGGCGGTGTCATTTGCGCGATCAGATATTCAGCAGGTCGCTGTAGGCCTTCAGCGCGCCGTCGGTGTCGTGGGCCAGCACGCGCTTGGCCAGCACCTTGCCCAGCTGCACGCCCTCCTGGTCGAAGCTGTTCACGTTCCAGCAGAAGCCCTGGAACATCACCTTGTTCTCGAAGTGGCTCAGCAACGCGCCCAGGCTCTCGGGGGTCAGCCGGTCTCCCACGATGATGGACGAGGGGCGTCCGCCCGCGAAGGCCTTGTTGGGGTTCTCGTCGGCCTTGCCGCAGGCGAAGGCCATGATCTGGGCGGCCACGTTGGCGCACAGCTTCTGCTGGCTGGTGCTGTCCTGGATGTCCACGTCCACGCCCAGCTGGTTCTGGCGGAAGCCCACGAACTGCAGGGGCGTGATGTCGGTGCCCTGGTGCAGCAGCTGGTAGAAGGAGTGCTGGCCGTTGGTGCCGGGCTCGCCGAAGATCACCGGGCCGGTGGGATAGCCCACGGGCTCGCCGAAGCGGTTGACGCTCTTGCCGTTGGACTCCATGTCCAGCTGCTGCAGGTGCGCCGGGAAGCGGGCGAGGGCCTGGGAATAGGGCAGCACGGCGGTGGCGGGCCAACCCTGCACGTTGCGCTCGTACACGCCGATCAGCGCGTCCAGCATGGCGGGGTTCTTCAGCGGGTCGGGATTCTTCGCCAGCGCGTCGGCCTCGGCCGCGCCGTTCAGGAAGCGCAGGAACACCTCGGGCCCGAAGGCCAGCGACAGCACCACGCCGCCCACGCAGGACGTGGAGGAATAGCGGCCGCCGATGTAGTCGTCCATGAAGAAGGCGGCCAGGTAATCGCTGCTCCTGGCCAGGGGCGAGGTCTCGCTGGTGACGGCCACCATGTGCTTCGAGGCGTCCAGCCCCGCGCCCTTCAGGGCGTTCTTCACGAAGGCCTCGTTGGTCAGGGTCTCCAGCGTGGTGCCGGACTTGGACACCAGCACGAACAGCGCGTGGGCCACGTCGATGCCCTGCAGCACGCTGGCCGCGTCGTCGGGGTCCACGTTGCTGATGAAGCGGGCCTCCATCTTCAGCGCGCCGCACTGGCGGGCCCACTGCTCCAGGGCGATGTACATGGCCCGGGGACCCAGGTCGCTGCCGCCGATGCCGATCTGCACCACGGTGGTGAACTTCTCGCCGGCGGCGTTGGCGATCTCGCCGGCGTGCACCTTTTTGGCGAACTCGGCGGCCTTCTGCTGCTGGGCGACGTAGAATTCCCGCTTGTTGACGCCGTCGGCCACAACGTCGGCGCCCTGCTGGCCGCGGGTCAGCTGGTGCAGCACCCGGCGCTTTTCGCCGGTGTTGATGACCTCGCCCTCCAGGAGAGCCTGGTACTTCCGGGCCAGCTGGGCCTCGTCGGCCAGCTCGCACAGCGCGGCGAGCACCTCGTCGTCCACGGCCTTGGCCGCATAGTTGTACACCAGGTCGCCGGCCATGGGCACGCAATACCTGGCCACGCGCTGCGCGCCGCCTTCGCCCGCCATCGCCTGGGGCAGGTTGACCTTGTCCTTCATGCCGGCCAGCTTTTTCCAGGCCGCCAGTGTATCCAGGTTTTTCCAGGAAATCATCGCAAACACCCTTTCTCTGTCATTGAAACGCGGTTTCACAATTTGCCGTAATCATTATATCGAAAAACAGGTGAATTGTCCAGTGCGAAAAGCCCCTTCGCGCCGCCGGGAAAACCGTGACGCTTGCGCGCCTCATCCCCGGTGGTGCGAAGGGGCTTGTTCTTCATAATTCAGCTGACCCGGCGCAGGTACTTGGCCGACACCCAGCCCACATAGGAGCCGTGCTTGACCTTGACCCAGCTCTTGCTCTTGCCGACGATCTTGACCTTCACGTTCGTCTTCAGCGGCCCCAGGTACTTCGAGCTGCTGGAAGCCTTGGCATATATGGGCAGTTTCTTTACAGCCTTGTACTTGGCGTCCGGCAGAGACGAGACAGACGTCAGATACCGCCGGTCGACATAACCGCTGCCGCCGTTGTAGGCGACCTTCCACCAGCCGTTCTTGCTGGACTTGTACACGACCACCGTCTTCTTCTTCAGGTGATCGACCACCTCGCTGTTGATCGACGGCGTCAGGCGCACGTTGAGACGGTCATGCTTCTCGGTGGTGGTGACGACATAGGCGCCGCTGCCCTTTTGGGCCGCAAACGCCGGCATCGCCGCGGCCATCAGCATCACGGCGATCAGCGCCAGGCAGAGCGTCCGCTTGACGATACGGTAACTCCTCATAGACAAAACCCCTCCTCCAGCCGCGTTATTCCCGCGGTTCATCCATAACTGTGACTTATTTTAGCACAAAAAATGACAGCACGCAAGCCCATTATGACAAAAATTCGATATTTTTCGATATTTTGGTTCACCGCGTTCCCGGATGACGGCGAGCGACGCTTCGCAGATGACGGCAAACGAGGGGCAGCGGCCAACGGCCGCTGCCCCTCGCAGGCTTTTCTTCGGCGCTTATTCGATCACGCCGCCCTCGACCACCAGGTTGTCGGGGTCCACGGCGTCGCCGTAGACGTCCTTCAGGGTCGCCTCGTAGTCGGCGTGGAAGAACTGCTCGGCGGCCAGGGCCTGGATCTCGTCGTTGATGTAGGCCAGCACGGTGTCGTTGCCCTTCTGCACCGCCGGGGCGATGGTGTCCAGGCTGCCCAGGGTTTCGATGCCCACGGTGAAGCCGGGGTTCTCGATGGCCCAAGCCAGCACCTCGGTGTTGTCGGTGGACAGGGCGTCGCCTCGGCCGTCCAGCAGGGCGTTGAAGGTCTCGGTGTAGGTGTCGAACTTCAGCAGGTTTACGTCGGGCTCGTTGGCGGTGAACCAGGTCTCGGCGGTGGTGCCCTTGGAGACAATCAGCGTCTTGCCCCGCAGGTCCTCGATCGAGGTAATCAGCGCGGCGTCGGGGCTGACCACGCCCAGGGCCACTTTCATATAGGGCAACGCGAAGTCCACCACCTCGGCCCGCTCCGGGGTCACGGTGAAGTTGGCGAGGATGATATCCACCTTAAGTCGGAGGCCA
>JAZSAA010000427.1:0-11025 GCA_045601625.1 Clostridia bacterium
GAATTCGACTTGCTGGTTACCTTTTCTCTACCCTTGCGGATCAACTGATTGATCGTCGGCATTGAAGAAAAGCACCTCCTGAACTATTATGGATCTTCTTTAGCCTCTATATACACTTCCGCAACCCTGGAAGGACATAGCTTATTTCCGAATGCCGGCGGAGGCGGTCTTGACCTCCACGCCGCAGGCCTCGCCCAGCTGCTTCATGGTGTCCACCTCGACCATGCGCACCCCGGCCTCGTTACAGGCCTGGCGCACCTGGCGCACGATGAACAGGTCGGCGTCCCTGGCGATGTAAGCCTCGGCGATCTCGCCCGCCTGGATCGCCCGCACGAGCCTGCGCGTTCCGACGACCTTGTTGGCGTTTTTCAGCTTTTCAAGCATCTCCGCGCACCTCCTTCAAGCGATTCCGCTTTACACTCGAACTCATAAATAATACCATTTACGGGCGTTTGTGTCAAGCAAAAAAACCCGTATTTCCGGGCCTGATACGAATTTTAACCTGCTTTGCAGGTCCTCTCGCCCGGCGTGTCCGGCTTCATCTTATATATTATCACAAATCCCGGTTGACATTATTGTATCCATGATGTAAAATATAAATGAAGCGCAGGCGCTAACGTCCTGCGAATAATCGCAACAAGGAGGCAATCATGGTTATGAAGAAAATCACTGCTCTGGTTCTGGCGCTGACTCTGCTGGCGGCGATGGTCGCCTGCGCCGCGTGGGCCGAAGGAAACGTCTACACCGTCGCCTACCTGATCAACGGCAACCTGGGCGACAAGTCCTTCTTCGACTCCGCCGAGGCGGGCCTGGAGGCCCTGAGGGACGCGGGCCGCATCGAATTCGACGCCATCGAGATGGGCGGCACCGACGAGGACCAGCCCAAGTGGCTGTCCACGCTGGACGACGTTTCGGCTTCCGAGGAATACGACGTGATCGTCTGCGGCACCTACCAGATGCCTGACTACCTGAAGGAAGTCGCCACCAAGTACCCGGATCAGAAGTACATCATCTTCGACGACAACACCTATGTGGGCGAGAACAGCAACGTGCTGAACCTGACCTACAAGCAGAACGACATGGGCTACCTGGTGGGTGTGTACGCCGCGTGCATGACCGCCGACACCAGCCTGGAGAACATCAATGAGGACGCCGTGGTGGGCTTCGTCGGCGGCGTGGACTCCCCCGTCATCAACGACTTCCTGATCGGCTTCATCGAGGGCGCCCAGTCCGTGAACCCCGACATCAAGGTCGACACCCGCTACACCAACGACTACGTGGACACCGCCATCGCCAAGGAATACGGCCTGTCCATGATCAACGACAACAAGTGCGACATCATCTGGGGCGTCGCGGGCAACGCCGGCAACGGCGCGGCCGAGGCAGCTCTGGAAACCGGCAAGGCCTGGTTCATCGGCGTGGACTCCGACCAGGAGCTGACCCTCTCCCCCGACCTGGCTGCCCTGACCCTGACTTCCGGCCTGAAGAACATCGGCAATTCCCTGGTCTGGGTGTTCGACGAGCTGGACGCCGGCAATGATCACTGGGGCACCGAGGTCTCCCTGGGCCTGGCCGAGGGCGGCGTTGGCATCGTGACCGATAAGAACTTCGACAAATACGCCTCCGACGAGACCAAGGCCGCCGTGGCTGCGGCTCAGGAAGCCGTGCTGAAGGGCGACATCGTGGTGGATACCGCCATCGGCGACAACGCCGCTGATTTCGTCTCCCTGCGCGAGGCCGTTCGCCCGTAAGCGGCCTGCATACGCAAGCTGCTTCAATATGGGCATCGCTTTATAATCGGCTGTAGGGGCGCCGGCGCGGCGCCCGTCCGGGTACGATTCGGTGCCCGGCGGGCGGCGCGTCGCCGCCCCTACAATCTGTCGTTCATCAATCAACACGCAAGGAGGCTACAGCATGCCAGACGAAGCGTTCGTCGTTCAAATGAAGGGCATTACCAAGGTATACCCCAACGGCGTCGCCGCCAACCAGGGGGTGGACTTCAACCTGAGGAAGGGCGAGATCCACGCGCTGATGGGCGAAAACGGCGCTGGAAAGAGCACCCTGATGAAGATGCTCTTCGGCCTCGAGCAACCCACCAGCGGCGAGATCATCGTCAACGGGGAGAAGCTGGAGCTCACCTCGCCCTCCGTGGCCATCGCCCACGGCATCGGCATGGTCCACCAGCACTTCATGCTGGTGCCCAGCCTGTCGGTGGCGGAGAATATGGTGCTGGGCATGGTGCCCCGGAAATCCGGCATCTTCATTGACCGCGCGAAGGCTATCGCCATCACAAAAGAGTATTCCGAGCGCTTCAACCTGCGGGTGGAGCCGGAGGCCAAGGTGATGGACATCCCCGTGGGCATGAAGCAGAAGGTGGAGATCCTGAAGGCCCTGGTGCGCGGCGCGAAAATACTCATTATGGACGAGCCCACCGCCGTGCTGACCAGCCAGGAGACCGCCGAGCTGTTCGTGGAACTGAAGCACCTGAAGGAGCAGGGCTACACCATCGTGTTCATCTCCCACAAGCTCAACGAGATCATGGAAATCACCGACCGGCTGACCATCATGCGCGGCGGCCGGAGCATGGGCGTCTACAATACGAAAGACGTGACCAAGGAGGAGATCTCCCGCCTGATGGTGGGCCGGGACGTGGTGCTGTCCGTGCAGAAGGACAGGGCCGTGCCCGGAGACACGGTGCTGCGGGTGCGGGACCTGGAATACGTCAACGAGTGGCGCAAGAAGATGCTGGACAAGCTGTCCTTCGACGTGCGCAAGGGCGAGATCCTGGGCATCGCGGGCGTGGAGGGCAACGGCCAGAAGGAGCTGATGGACATGCTCTTCGGCTTCAACGCCCCCAATTCCGGCAGTGCCACCGTCAACGGCACCAGCATACTGGGCCTCAGCCAGCAGAAGATCCGGGCGCTGGGCGTGTCGCTGGTGCCCGAGGACCGCATGCTCTACGGCATCGCCGCCGGGGCCTCCATCGAGGAGAACGTCATCTCCGACCGATGCGCCGACAAGCGGCTCAACAGCGGCCCGCTGTTCAATATGAAGGCCATCCACGAAGAGGCCGACCGGCTCATCCGGGAGTTCACCGTGCTGTGCAAGAACCGCGGCCAGCAGGTGGGCATGCTCTCCGGCGGCAACATCCAGAAGGTCGTGGTGGCCCGGGAGTTTTCCAATCACCCGTCGCTGATCCTGGCCGACCAGCCCACCCGGGGCATCGACGTTGGCGCGACGGAGTTCATCCGCAAGAAGCTGGTGGAGCTGTCCCGCTCGGGCATCGCGGTGCTGCTGGTGTCGGCGGACCTGAACGAGGTCATGGAGCTGTCCGACAGCCTGATCGTGATGCACAACGGCCATATCGCGGCCTACTTCGACGACACCGCCGGCCTGACCGACGACATCATGGGCGAATACATGCTGGGCCTGCGGCAGCAGAGCGACGCGGAGATAAGGAGGGCCTGTCATGACTAAGAAACGCCAGCTGCGGTTTACCATCATCCGCAGCCTTGTCGCCATACTGATCGCGCTGCTGGTGGCCACGATACTGATCTTCATCAGCGCCACAGGCAACACCCTGCAGGAGCGGCTTTCCGCGACCCAGGAGGCCCTGAAGCAGATGCTCCTGGGGCCGCTGTTCCGCTTCAGCAGGAAAAAGGGCACGGCCTTTGAATTGAAGCGGGTGGCCGACATACTGGCCGCGATGATCCCCACCATATTCACCGGCCTGTCGGTATGCGTGATGTTCTCCGCCAACCAGTTCAACCTTGGCGCGGAGGGCGGCATCATGCTGGGCGCGTTCATCTCCGCCATGGCGGCCATCTACATCCCCCTGCCCCCGGGCATGCACGCGGTGGTGGCGGTGCTGCTGGGCGGCCTCGCGGTAGCGGTGGTCATGCTGCTTCCGGCGCTTTTAAAATCAAAGCTGAACGTCAGCGAGATGGTGTGCTCGCTGATGCTGAACTACATCATCATGTACGTCATCAAGTTCCTGATGAACACCTATCTTGCCGACAAGTCCAGGGGCCAGATCATGTCCTACCAGTTCAGGGAGAGCGCGATCATACCGCCCCTGGTCAACGACCCGGTGTTCAGCGGCGCGAAGCTCACCTGGGGCTTCGCCGTTGCCCTCATCGCGGTGTTGCTGTGCGGGCTGTTCATGTACCGCTCCCGCTGGGGCTACGCCATCCGCATGATCGGCATCAACCAGGATTTCGCCCGGTATTCCGGCATGAAGGTGGGCTCGATCATCGTGCTGTCCCAGGTGCTGGGCGGCTTCCTGGCAGGCGCGGGCGGCGGCATCGAGATGCTGGGCCGCTACACCAGCTTCTCCTGGAGCGCGCTGCCCGGCTACGGCTGGACGGGCATCACCATCGCCATCCTCGCGGGCAACAACCCGTGGATGGTGCCCCTGGCGGCCTTCTTCATGGCCTATCTCTCCAAGGGCTGCGACCTGATGGCCACCTACGCCAAGGTTCCCGCCCAGCTGATCGACATCGTGCAGGGCGTGATCTTCCTGTTCTTCGCCGCCGAGCAGTTCCTGTCCCGGTACCGCCAGAAGCTGGTCGTGAAGTCGGCCCAGGAGGAAATCGCCCTGGCCCAGTCCCGGAAGGGAGGCGAGGCGAATGCTTAATTTCCTGAAGATCCTTGCAACGCCGGAATTCTTCTTCTCCATCATCCGCATCTCCGCGCCGATCATATTCGCCACGCTGGCGGCCATCGTGGTGGAGAAGGCCGGCTTTTCCAACATCGGCCTGGAGGGCCTGATGATGTTCTCGGCGCTGTCCGGCTCGCTGGTCAGCTTCTACGCCGGCAGCTGGTTCTGGGGCTTCCTGGCCGCGCTGGCGACGGGCGTGCTGCTTTCGCTGGTGATGGGCTTCTTCGCCTTCCGGCTCAAGACGGATATCATACTGGTGGGCATCGCCGTGAACATGATGGGCTCCGGCGGCACGCTGTTCTTGTGCAAGGTCATCACCAACCTGACCCAGGGCAAGGCCATGGCCTCCACCACCGGCCTGATCACCAAATCCCTGTGCATCCCGGATATCACCCTGCCGCTGATCAACAGGATACCGTTCCTCGGCGCGGTGCTTTCGGGGCACAACCTTTTGACCTACCTGGCGTTCCTGTTCTGCCTGCTGACCTCGATCATGCTGTACAAGACCCCGCTGGGCCTGAACATCTGCGCCGTGGGCGAGAACAGCAACGCGGCGTCCTCGGTGGGCGTGTCGGTATTGAAGATCAGGTACATCGCCATGGCCTTCTCCGGGCTGATGAGCGGCTTTGGCGGCGCGTTCATGTCCATGGCCTACGCCCAGGGCTGGTCCCAGGACATGGTCTCCGGCCGCGGCTTCATCGCCCTGGCCGCCCAGGCCATGGGCGGCGGCGAGTGCCTCGGGGGCATGCTGTCGGGCCTGGTATTCGGCTTCGCCCAGGCGCTGGGCATCAAGTTCTCCGCCGTGGGCCTGGATTCCAACCTCGCCTCCCCCATCCCTTACGCCGTGACCATCATCGGCTTGGTGGTGTTCGCCGTGGTGCGGGGCAAGCGCGCGAAAAAGCAGCATTCCGCCGCGGCGCTGGAAAAGGCCGGGAATCAGTAATCATTCTAAAAGGCGGCGGCGCCTGCGCCGCCGCCGCACGATAGATATAACCGTTCAAGGAGGGATGGAATTGGAAAGCAGGAAAATCCCCCTGATCCTGGACGGCGATCCGGGACATGACGACGCCATCGCCTGGACCATCGCCCACGCCAGCGGCAAGTTTGACATACTGGCCGCCTGCGCCGCCGCCGGGAACCAGACGATCGAAAAGACCACCTACAACGCCCTGCGCGTGTGCGCGCTGATCGGGCTTCACGTACCGGTGGCCTCGGGCTGCCCCGGGCCGCTGATGGCCGAGCTGAAGATCGCGCCGTCGGTGCACGGCGAATCCGGGCTGGACGGCCCGCCGCTGCCGGAGCCGGTTTTCGAGCCGGTGAAGGAGCGCTCGGTGGAGCTGATGGCGAAGGTCATCCGGGAATGCGACCGACCCGTGACCATCGTGTCCACCGGTCCGATGACCAATACCGCGGCGCTGCTGCTGGCCTATCCCGAATTGAAAAGCCGCATCGCCCGGGTGAGCATGATGGGCGGCGGCCTGAACAACGGCAACTGGACCCCTGCGGCGGAGTTCAACATATTGGTGGATCCCGAGGCGGCGAAGATCGTGTTCGAGTCCGGCGTGCCCATCACCATGGCGGGGCTGGACGTGACCGAGAAGGCGCTGGTGCTGCCGGAGGACTTCGAGCGCATCCGCGCCCAGGGCACCCCCGTCAGCGACGTGGTCTCCCAGTGGCTGGAGTTCTTCTACATCTACCACAGGAACCTCGGCTACGACGGCGCGCCGATGCACGATCCCTGCGCCGTGATGGCGCTGCTGCACCCAGAGGTGTTCACGATGAAGGACGTCTATGTGCAGATCGAGGCCTGCGGCGACTACTGCCGCGGCGCTACCGTGCCGGACTGGAACGGCCGGCTGGGCAAGGTGCCCAACGTCACCGCCATCGTGGATGTGGACCGCAAGGCGTTCTGCGACCGGCTGGTGGAGCTGATCGGCCGCTACAGGGAGGTGTCGGCATGAACAGGATACCCGTCTGGATGGACTGCGACACGGGCATGGACGACGCCGTGGCCATCATGCTGGCCCACGCGCTGCCCGAAATCGATTTGAAGGCCGTCTCCACGGTCTGCGGCAACGCCGCGCAGGACAAGACCTACTGGAACACCCAGCGCATAAACGGGCTGATGGGCGCGCACTACCCGGTGTACCGTGGCGCGGAGAAGCCGCTGCTGCGGCCGTTGACCACCGCCGCCCACGTGCACGGGGAGAATGGCCTGGGCGGCGTGGAGCTGCCCGTACCGGACGGCGTGGCCGTCCCCGACGTCCCCGCATGGGACGCGCTGTACGCCTGCGCCCGCAGCATGCCCGGAGAACTGCGGCTGGTGGCCACCGCGCCGATGACCAACGTGGCCACGGCGTTCATACGCCACCCCGACCTGCCAGGACTGTTGCACTCGGTGACGTTCATGGGCGGCTCCGCCGGTCCTGGCAACGTCACCCCTGCGGCGGAATTCAACTTTTACACCGACCCGGAGGCGGCGCAGATCGTGCTGCAGAGCGGCGCGAAGCTGGTGATGTGCGGGCTGGATGTGACCAACCAGGCCTATTACTCGATGGAACAGCTGGAGGCCATGGCAGCCACGGGCTCGAAGGCCGGCGCGTTCGTCCGGGATTGCGGCAGGTACGCCTGGTCCGTATTCGGCAAGCTGGGCATGACGGGCTTCAGCATGCACGACGCCTGCCCGGTGATGTACCTGGCCTATCCCGAGCTGTTCGAGGGCGAGATGGCCGGCGTCGCAGTGGAGACCCGGGGCACGATCACCAACGGCAAGTCCGTCACCGACCTGTACAGCGACAAGCAGTTCCCGTTCAAGAACGTCCTGGTGTTGCTGAAGGTGGACCGGGACAGGTTCATATCGATCCTCACCGAATGCGTGCTGGGGATCAGCTGATCCACAGGACAAGCGGACAGGGCATTGGAAAACCGTTTACGGGTCATCCAATGCCCTGTTCGCTTTCTTCTTCAATGCGGTCTCTTAAACTAATCTCAATTAAAATGTGAAGATCCTTCGCTTCGCTCAGGATGACACTATGAAGTCTGTCATCCTCAGTGGAGCGAAGCGGAGTCGTGCCGCAGGCTTGCATCGCACAGGATCTTTTCTATCTCTTATTTGAATAGTATAAGCTAGTTCGTAAATGCACCCGTACACGGTATCGCCATCGAGAACAGCATCACAGGTTGCGCTCGCCCCGGTTGACCTCGCCCCGCAGGGCGTTGCCAATGTTCGTCATACACACCAGCGTCGTCACCAGGAACAGGCCGGGGATGAGTATGATCCACCACGCGCCGGTGAGCAGCGCCCGGTCTGCGTTGGAGAGCATGCTGCCCCAGGAGATGATCTCCAGCGGCAGGCCCAGGCCCATGAAGCTCAGCGTCGATTCGGAGGCGATGGCTCCCCGCACGTTCATCACCACCATGAACATGATGCCGGACAGGAAGTTCGGCGCGAAGTGGTTGACCAGCACGTGCATGAAGCCGCCGCCCATGCACCTGGAGGCGACCACGTATTCGCTCTGCCGAAGCTGCCGCACCTCGGTGCGCACCACCTTGGCGATGGTAGGCCAGCTGGTGACGCCCAGCACGACGGAGATGGAGACGATGTTCGCCGGTCCCAGTATGGCCTGGAGAAAGATCACGATCAGCAACGAGGGCACGCTCAGGAAGATTTCCGTCACGCGCATCATCAGCGTGTCCAGCCACGCCGGGCCCGCGCCGCTGACGGTGCCGTAGACCACCGCGATGGCCGTGGACAGCGCCGTGGCCAGCACACCGATCAGCAGCGAGACCCGCCCGCCGTGCCAGATCATGGCGAAGATGCTGCGGCCCATCATGTCGGTGCCGAAGGGATACCGGGCGCAGGGGGCCTTGGCCAGGGACGTCAGGTCCATGTAATTCGCGTCCCCCGGCGCGATGACATTCGCCAGCAGGCACCCCAGGGCGATGATCGCCAGCACCGCGATGGACGCCCAGGGCAGTCGGACGCTCCGCTTCGGCACAGCGCGCGGCGCATCATGGACATCCAGGCGGCCCACCACCTGAAAGCGCAGCGGCCCGGCCAGTTCGGCCTCGCTGGGCATTGGTCGAAGGTGCGGGGCGTGAAACGCCTCATGGCTCATGGTTCGGCACCTCCAATCCCTCCGACGCGCGGATGCGCGGGTCGATGCGCTCGTTGATGATCTGCCCCAGCATGTTGGCGAAGATGATCACCACGCCCGTCAGCATGCACAATACCATCAGCATGTTGTAGTCCTTCCAGCGGGCGCTCTCGTAGGACAGCGTGCCGATGCCGGGATAGGAGAACACCGTCTCGATGATGTAGGTGCCGCCCAGTATGTGGGGCACCGAGATGGCCATGAGGCTGATGTAGGACGGCAATATGCCCCGCAGGCAGTGCCGGAACAGGATCTGTCCCCGGCTCAGCCCCTTCGACTTGGCCAGCAGCACATAGTCCGCCCGAATCTCCTCCAGCAGCTTGTTTCTGATCATATAGGCATAGTACCACAGGTGGCTCAGTATCATCACCGCCATCGGAAGGATCAGGTGGCGAAGCCGATCGCCGATGTCGTTCTCCCTGCCGATGGTATAGGCCCCGCTGGAGGGCAGCAGCCGCCAGATCACGCTGAAGAAGAGTATCAGCACCAGCGACAGCCAGAACTCCGGCACACAACTGAGTATCGTGCCCCCCTGGCTGATGATTCGGTCCAGCCAGCTGTCCTCCCGCCAGGCGCAGACGATCCCCAGCAGCAGCGCCATCACAAAGGTCAGTATGAACCCCGGCAGGCCCAGCAGCAGCGTATTGCCGATGCGGGCGGCGATCACGTCCAGCACGTCCTGCTTGTACTTGTAGGAGATGCCGAATTCTCCCCGCAGCGCCCCCTCCAGCCAGCGCACATACTGCGTCGTCAGCGGCGCGTTCAGGCCCAGGCGCTCCATGGTCTGCTGACGTTCCGCGGGCGACATCTTCTCCGTGCGCTCGCCGTAGTAGGACACCAGCGGGTCCCCCGGGGACAGCCTGGACACGACGAACACGATGATCGACAGCGCCAATACGCTGGCCAGGAATATGACCAGCTTCTTCAACAGATAGGGCAGCCACTTCTTGCGCGTCATCATATCATCGCTCCATCAGCACGTAGTGGTCCGAGCCGACCTTCGTCCATTCCCGTTGGGAGACTTGCTCCGGCTCCCGATAGACGGGAATCTCCCGGCTGCGCTCCCGCCTCGGGTCGGGAATGGGCATGGCGGCCAGCAGCGCTTTCGTGTAGGGGTGCCGGGGTGCGTCGTACAGCTGCCTTGTGGGCGCCAGCTCCACCAGCCGGCCCCTGGACATCACCCCCACCCGGTCGCACAGGAATTCCACCATCGCCAGGTCGTGGGCGATGAACAGGAACGTGAAGCCGTGCTCGGCCTGCAGGTGCCTGAACAGGTTGACGATCTGGGCCTGAATCGACACGTCCAGCGACGCGATGGGCTCGTCGGCCACGATCAGCTTCGGCTTCATCAACAGCGCCCGGGCGATGCTGACCCGCTGGCGCTGGCCGCCGGAGAGCTCCCCGGGGCGGGACTCCAGTATGCCCGCATCGAGGCCCACAAAGTCCAGGTTTTGCTCAATCAGCTTTTCCCGTTCCCCTCGGCCCCGAGCCAGCCCGTGGATGTCCAGCGGCTCGGACAGTATGCGGCGCACGCTCATCCGGGGGTTCAGCGCGGAGCCGGAGTCCTGGAAGATGATCTGCCGTTCGCACTGAAGCCTGATTTTTGCCTCGCGGAAGAGCCGCGCGTCGTTCACATCGATGCCGTCGTAGGTCACTTTGCCCCTGGTGGGCTTCAGAATGCCCATGACGCACCGCGCCACCGTGGATTTGCCGGAGCCGGACTCCCCCACCAGGCCCAGGATCTCGCCCCGGTCGATGGAGAAGGACACGTCCTTCACCGCGTCGATGGCGATCTTGCGCGTCAGGCGAAAGCGGTGGGACAGGTGTTCCACGCAAACGTAGTCGTTATTCGGCATGGGGTCCTCCCTGAATGGGTGATTGAAGCTTCGGCGCGGCGGGGTCCAGCAGCCAGGTCGCCGCCGAGTGGGTTTCACTGATCTTGAACATCGGCGGCTGCTCCAGGTAGTCGATGCCCAGCGCGTATGCGTTCCGGCAGGCGAAAGCATCCCCCCCGGGCGGATGGATCAGCGCGGGTGGCATGCCGGGGATGGCGCTCAGCGTGTCCCGCCCCCTGGACCATGCGGGCAGGGCCTGGAGCAGCCCCCAGGTATAGGGGTGGCGCGGGTCGTAGAAGATGTCCCCCACTGTGCCCATTTCCACGATGCGACCCGCGTACATCACCGCCACCAGGTCCGCCACCCGGGCCACCAC
>JAZSAA010000428.1:0-3193 GCA_045601625.1 Clostridia bacterium
GCGTGGGCCCGCCGCAGGCCGGGTCGGAGGGGATCCCTCAGCACGACAAATCAGAATTTATCTCTCCACACCCATCCGGAGGAATAAATGCGCAAGAGAAAGAAACAACCGGTCATTCCCCTGATCGCGGCGATCGCAGTGCTTGGCATCGCCCTTTGGCTGCTGCTGGTGAACGTGGTGTTCGTGGTGCGCCAGGTGCAGGTGGAGGGCGCGGGGGAGATCCCGACCGCGGACGTGGTGCGCCTGAGCGACATTCGCCTGGGCGGACCGATGAGCCGGGTGGACCCGGAACAGGTGCGCCTGGCGGTGGAGAGCGACGGCCGGCTGGCCTTCGTGGGCCTGGAAAGGCGCTATCCCAGTCAGATCCTGCTGTCGGTGCGCCTCCGCAGCCACGACGCGGTGATACTCCAGGGTGGCAAGGCGCTGGTACTGGATTCCGAGGGCTATGTGGCCCAGGTGCTCGACCGGCTGCCGGAGGACCTGCCCTACGTCAGCGGCCTGCGGGCCTCGTACTACCTGCCGGGACGCCGGCTGGACACCGCTGACGGACGCCTGGCCGCCATGGGGACGGTGCTGGAGGCGCTGAAGGCGCGGGGAGCCGCGCGGTACGTCTCGGAGATCAGCGTTGAGGACACCGAGGACCTGCGCATCATTACCCGCACGGGCATGACGGTGCTGCTGGGCAACAGCGACAACATGCCCGACAAGATCGCCTGGATGGCCGGCGCCCTGGCCGACCTGGAGGCCCGGGGCGAGATCGGCGGCACGCTGGACGTGTTCAGCGGCACGAAGGCCGACTACATCCCCGCGCCTACCCCCGAGCCCGACCCGAAGCGCTACGGCTACGACCAGTCCGCGGGGACAACCCCGACGCCCGAAACGGAACCAACGCCCGCGCCGGAGAGCTGAGGGCAGAGGTATATTCTGATATATCGAGCAGGGGCTCGATATATCAGAATTTGAGTATTTAGTGGTTAGTATTTAGCGGCGGTACAAGCGGCGCGGTTTTCAAATTATCAATTTGAAAATCCGCGGTTTCGGCTTTCGGCCGAAACTGACTTGCCCGAATTGGTAATTCGGTCAAGTCACAAGCCATGACGGATTTGCTTGATTAAAGGGAAGCGGCAGAGGTTTCAACGTTTCTCGATTCTTTGAATCAAAAGAAATCCGCAAGGATTTCCTCCTCCACTAACCACTAAATGCTAAATACTAAATACAGAATTCTATGACAAACCCTTGCCTCAAATTTGAAAGTATTTTGAAAACTGTCGAAAAACGGAAAAAAACGGGATTTGCGGTTTGCATATCGAAACAATTCCATGTATAATAAACGATGTATTGTGGGCTGAACATAGCGCGTAACAAAGGATAGGGTGGGTCGACGACAGTTATGAAAACGCAAATTGCGGCCATTGAATTCGGAACGTCCAAGATCGTGACGGTGATCGCGCAGAGCGGAGGCATGGACCGGCTCGACATCATCGGCTCGGGCACCGTGCCCTACGACGGCTATTCCGACGGCGACTGGAACACGCCGGGCCAGATGATACAGCGCGTGCGCGATTCCATCGCGGCGGCGGAGCTCGAAGCCAACTCCAAGATCAAGGAGATCTACGTGGGCGTGCCGGGGGAATACATCCACGTGCGCACCTGCGAAAGTGAGGTAGAGCTGCCCGACGGCGTGGTGGACGAGGCGGCCATAAACGCGGTGCAGGACGCCGCGGCGGAGCAGCTGCACATCGCCGACGAGGGCGGCCTGGTGATGCACCGCACGCCCTCCTGGTTCATCGTGGACGACAGCAAGAAGACCATGATGCCCGGCGGAAAGGGCAGCCGGCTGCGGGCCAAGACCACATTCATCGTGGCCGACCCCCAGTTCATCGACGACGTTTCCGAGATGATCGGCCGGCAGAACATCACCATATTGGGCTTCCTGTCCTGTACGCTGGGCGAGAGCCTGCTGGTACTGTCGCTGGAGGACCGCGACCGCGTGGCGGTGCTGATGGACGTGGGCTACCTGAACACCGAGATCAGCGTGGTGGAGGGCGACGCCATCATCTACCACGCCATACTTCCCCGGGGCGGCGGCCACATCACCGCCGATCTGGCCATGAAGCTGCGCATACCGATGCGCGCCGCGGAGCAGATTAAGAGGGGCTTCGTGTTCAACCCTGACGAGTTCGACGCCAACTCCTTCTCCGAGGTCTTCGACGACAAGGGCCGCCGCATGACCTTCCCGCGGGAGCAGGTCAGCCAGATCGTCGAGGACAGCTTTAACGAGCTGGCGGACATGATCGACATGACCATGCGCAACGACGTGGAACCCCTGCTGGGCAAGCGCTCCCAGGTGTTCCTCACCGGCGGCGGCATCGCGCTGATGCGCGGCGCGCGGGAGGCCCTGGCCGCGAAGATCAACCGGCCCATCAAGGTCTCCGCCGCGAAATCATCGAAACTGAACAGCCCGGTATTTTCGGCGTCCCTGGGCCTGGCGGACCTGGTGTTCGATTCCATCGAAAGCCAGGGCGCACAGGACGAGCGCCTTTCGAGCCGCCTGAAGAACCTCTTCGGTGGGCGGGGCTGATGCGATATACCGATACCAAACTATACTGACGAGGGGGATGCCTTGTGTTGGAATTTGAAATGGAAGACAAGAACATCAATAATGAGGAAGAGAACACCAACTTTGCGGCCATAAAGGTCATCGGCGTCGGCGGCGCGGGCACGAACGCGGTCAACCGCATGGTGGATTCCGGCCTTCGGGGCGTGGATTTCATCGCCGTGAACACCGATAAGCAGGCGCTGGCCATGTCCAAGGCGCCCATCCAGATCCAGATCGGCGACAAGCTGACCAAGGGCCTGGGCGCAGGCGCGAACCCCGAGGTGGGCCAGAAGGCCGCCGAGGAGAGCCGCGAGGATATCGCCAACACCATCAAGGGCTCCGACCTCGTATTCGTCACCTGCGGCATGGGCGGCGGCACCGGCACCGGCGCGGCCCCGATCATTGCCGAGACCGCCCGGGAGATGGGCATACTGACCATCGGCGTGGTCTCCAAGCCCTTCCTGTTCGAGGGTCGCCAGCGCATGAAGAACGCCGAGGCCGGCATCGAAAAGCTGAAGGCCAACGTGGACACCCTGGTGGTGGTCCCCAACGACCGGCTGCTGTCCGTGGTCACCAAGGGCACCACGATGACCG
>JAZSAA010000429.1:0-25209 GCA_045601625.1 Clostridia bacterium
GAACCACAGCGTTACCGCGATCAGGAGCATGGCGATTGTGTTCACGGTGCCGGGCCAATCTACGCGCATCTCTACTTTTGCAGGGAATACAGAGTTCGCCGCCGCTTGGATCAGCACATAATTGGTGGCCATCAGCACCGGTTCCCAAACGCGCATCGGCGCGCGCCCGCGGAAGGTGAAGTAGATCAGTATTACGAGGGCACCAATTGGAGCCAGCACACTCTCCGCCCGCCGCCAGGCGCGGCACAGCAGCAGGTTGCGCAGCAGCAGTATCAGCGTCGCGATCACCAGGACCGACATGTACAGATTCGTGTGGAAAGCGTCGTGCTTTATTTTCGACAGGACCGCCCAAAATCCCTGCATGGTGAGGGGATAGGCGTTGCGCGCGCCCGCCGCCGCGATCTGCTCCAGCTTTTCCAGGTTCATATTTTTCGTGTCCGCGAAGGTCCAGTAATCGATCGCAGCCCGGTAATCAACCGGGTCGACGTCCGTCGTGCCCTCCATGGGAAAATCCATGATCGCCGTGCGGGCGGCGTTGTAGCGGGAAGCGGTCGCGTAGGGTTCAAACGAATATACCAGGGCTCTACTGCCGAACAGGATCAGGAAAACGAGAAGGATTAGTAGAAACTGTCGGGCTGAGCGCTTCCACGCCTCCGGCCTCTCCACAACGGAGACAAGCAAATCCAGCGTTATAAACGGCAAGAACAGCAGCGCGCTCTCTCGGCGCAGCATGATGCCCATGGCCATCAGAAATAACCCGGCGACACGCGCCCCGTTGACGCCGCCGGAGGAGGAACCGGGGCGCGTCAGGCAAAGCCCCATAAACACAAACGCGCCGGCGGTGATCGTGTAATTGTTGTTCCAGATGTTCACGCCGGCAGACAGAAAAAAGACGCCCAGGAGGACAATAAGGATCATTATATAATCATCCACGCGCCGGGTTTTGAAGGGTTTGTTCAGCGTCGGCGCGGAAAGGAAGAACACGAGGGAAAAGATGCCGATGGCTACGGTGAGGTGTAACAGTGCGGTGAACACATCGGCCGTCGGGAACAGCGGCGTGAGAAGCCGTACAGTCAGGCACAAAATCGGATGCTGGAATTGGCTGAGATTGTTGGAGGAGAACATCCCGTTGACGACAACCGCAGCCATCAGGCTGTCTGAACTGTAGTACAACGGAGAGAAAAAGAGGAACACAAGATAGCAGAGGAGTGTGGTTGATAGGGCGAGAATCAATCGCTTTTTCATTGGTTGGGACGCCTCGCTTTCCACTGGCGGTCTCTGCTATGATTCTATGCGGGTGGATAAAATTCCTGCAAGGTGGATAATACAGAGGACATGACCCTTTCATATTTTCTATTCGACTTACAGCCGCTCACTGTAATAGAAGATATGGGGTTTACATATCTCCGCTCACGGTTGGAGGGTTCCCTGTCTCCCGGCGTGGGCACCCCCTGCTCACAGTGGAGACGATTGGTGCCTTAACAAAACCTGCCCCGGATCCGTTAAGACCCAGGGCAGGAGTGTCCGTTAGCTAATCAGGCACTTTGCCGTTTGGTTAGCGCAGGAATGGATTAGTCGTTGGCGCTCATGCGCTTCTTGGTGACCAGCAGGATGATGGCCGCCAGAACCAGGATGCCGCCGCCCACGTAGAACAGCGTGGTGCCGATGCCGCCGGTGGAGGGCAGCTGCTGACCGCTCTGGTTCTGGACAGCGAGCTCATCCAAAGGCTGCGTGGAATTCTGAGTGCTCAGATTAATGACATTGCCGCTCACAGTGCCCGCGGAAGCGTTGATGGTGCAATTCTCAGCCGTGCTGTCACCAGCGGGCGTGTAAGAACCAGTCAGGGTGACGTAGGTCGGGGCGCCCAGCAGATTGTAGCCAGTCGGAGGCACAGTCTCAAGCAGACCGTAGGTCGTGCCTTCCTTCTCAGCTTTCAGACCACGTACCTGGGTAACGAAATGGCCGTCATCGTCAGTCACAAAGGTGTCAGCCTGGGAACGGACAACCCACTTAACCTCATCAGCAGCTTCGTCGTAGTGATACCAAGCTGCGTCGGTATCAGCAGGCTGGGACGAGCCCTGGAAGATCAGGAACTGAGCACCAGCCAGCGTAGCAGTGGTGTCATTGTTAGCATACTTCAAGACATCCATGTTGATGTCGATCACATAGACGGTTTCGTCGGGAGTGGTGTTGTGATCGTTATCGTCATAGGGATTGTTGGAATACTCGAGGTTCGCGGTATTCTTCTCGAAGTTGGTGTTCAGAGCGGTCTCATTTACCTTCGCGCTGTAGGTGACGACGATAGCGTTACCCTTGGTATACTGATCAAGCGTCGTCTTGGGGATGGTCAGATCGAAGTGACGACCGTTGACAGCAACAGTGTACTTGTCAGTAGTAATTGTCACATTGTTGATCTTGAGCTCCAGACCCTGGACAGAAGTAGCAGTGGTGCCAGTCAGGAAATCCAAGCCGTTGGTCATGGTATCATGGATAGTGAAGGTATAATTCGTATAGCCCGTCATATCCGGAACCTTGGAATCCAGCTCGAAGGAAACGGTCTTGCCGACTTCAGCGGTCGCGGCCTTGCCAGCAGCATCCAGCACAAACTCGCCGGTGATCTTCTTGTCCAGCTGCGGAGCATCGGCCTTGGGCTTGATGTTAGCAGTGGGATCCTCGTTGGTCAGGATCACAGCGGAAACCACTTCATTCGGGGTAGCCCCATCGGTCGGAGCCGCGGTACCAGTGACGATGTAGTAGCCTTCGCCAGCAGCATCATCCGGCAGAGAGATGGTAGCGGTTTCGTTCGCAGCAGCTTGGCTGGTGGCGGTGGGCGTCTTGTCATCAAGATACGCCTGAATCGCATCAGCAAATACGCGGGCGTCAAAGCCGTCCTTGACAATAACATTCACCTTGTTAGGATCATTGGTGGCCGTGAAGGTGAATTTATCCCAAAGAAGCTGCTCCAAGCCAGCAGTTGCGGGACGGGTTTCGCTCAGCAGATCTGCGCTGTAGAACTGGTTAGTTTTCAGCATCGAGTACGCATAAGCAGTACCGCTGTGAGTGGAATCAAACAGCTTATAGGCGCTGTAGGTCTTGCCGTTGATGGAAATGTTAGCATTGTCGTTATGGATCGTGATCGAATGGCTCTGTGCCGCGAAAGCAACAGTCAGACTCGCCGCGATCATCAGGACCGCCACGACCAGAGCAAGAATCTTCTTTATATTCTTCATGTCTTCTTATCCTTTCTTCTAATATCCATGCATTGCGCATGGTTCGTCGTGGTGGGACGCCCATGCGTTGGCATGGTTGTTAACCAACAGGGCCACGTCCCAGCAAATATCAACTACCAGAGGTTGTCTGCCCCTGGCAGCGTGCCAGGGTGTGGTGGAACTGTCCTCACCAGCCGCCGGGGCGGCTCCTCCCTTCCCCGTGCGGGCAGGGATGCCGGACAGCTGCCGGCCTCGCGCGGCTCACCTCCCCCCAAGGGCGGTCAGCGCTCTTGTCGGCGTGCGACACGTCGCTTGTTGGCCTCACTCCTTTCCTGCGCCGCCGGCCCTTTCCGGGGGGCGGGCATTGTGAAAAACCCTTTGCCAGTCTGCGACGCCCTTTCAGTTGTGTGCACCAGTCAAAAGGGCGTCTGTTTGCCAGATGAGGTTCCACCTCACCATTGATCACCCATATTATACCAATGAAGGGTTACACCAACGGTGACATTCTTCGCCAAACCGCCGGTAACAAGTGAAAAAACTGTGAAATTCTTCACGTTCGGCGGTTGATCGCAAAAATTGATAAGGCTGCGCAAGGTTTGCGATATTGCCCTGGGCAGGCCCTCCGCGCCCCCGCCGGGGCCCGGCTTTTGCGCGGCGACGCCACGCGGAACCACCTGCGCGGTCTTCAGCTGAGAGATCGCACACAGGCAAGGGGGTCTATTTCACCCCGGCCGCGCCCCACCCAAACGGGCACGGCCGAAGGGAAATAACGCTGTTGCTCCGCCTCCCGGAGCCCGCCGACAGGCCCGCAGCGGCAGGTTGCCGCCGCTGCCGCGGTACGTGTAACCCGCAGCGGCAGGTTGCCGCCGCTGCCGCGGCTCGTCGGAACGGCTCCGGGACGGAGCCAAATCAAATTCCGTCGCCTCGACTCCTCTTCCGGTTCAGCATGATGAACCCGGCCAGCGCCAGCAGCACCAGCGCCGCGCCCGCGCCATACACCACGCCGGTACCCACGCCGCCAGTGGCGGGCAGGGCGACGCCGGGCTCATTGCCGACGGTGAAGGTGTCATAGGACTCACTGTCCTTGGGCGTGTAGGTCACCAGGCCGTTACCGTCGTTACCCTCGGCGCTGTACGTCACCGTCCCATCAACTGCGATGGTGAAGGTGAACGAGCTGGCCATGATAATGTAGCCGCTGGGCGCCTTTACCTCGGTCACGGTATAGATACCGGGCAGGAGGCCACTGATATCGACCTTGGCGCCTTCTTCCTGAATCGACAGGACCTTCCCATACTGCTGGTCAACCGTAAATGCAGTGTTTTCGAACAGCGCAGGCGCAGTTTCATTCGGCAACTGCCTCTTGATCTGGAATATCGCGCCCTTCAGCGCAGTGCTGGTACCCTTGACGACCTTGGCTATCGTGATGGTGGCCTCGTGTCTCGTGTTCTCGATCTCCCACTGCTGTGTCTTCTGATTGAACCGAACCTCGCTCACCGTGAAGAAGTCATTCGGCGAATGCCAGTTCTCTGCCTTATCCACGCCAATCAACACGCCGGTTTCGGCAAGCCTGTATTCAATCTTCTTGCCATCAGGTGTGTACTGCGGCAGGTTCACGAAGGTCGTGGTATCCGTCCAGCTGTTGCTGGCATCCAGCTTCACAGTGCTGGTGATGACATTGCCGTAGATGTCCTTGACTTCCGCGCTGCTATTCGCCGTCAGGGTGAAGCGCACAGCGTCGGCAAGGGGAGTATCACCCGTCCAGACCTTCTTCACAGGGATGTCGACCGTTGTAAAGGTATTATTGATCGTCCAGATCGTCTTGCCGGCTTCCTCGCTGCTGGCCGGCGCGCCCGCTGTGTATTGTGTGTCGGCTTGCAGGGTATACGTCGTTTCTCCGACCGTCATCGTCACGGTCTCATCCACGGTATACTCATAGTTCGCGCCGTTGTCATCCGCCTTCGGCAGGCCCGTCCAGATGGCCTTGCTTTCGGTCGTGGTCGCGTTCACCGAAACCGGGTCGCGGTACGCAGTGCCGTTTTGCTTCAACTGGAAGCTGACCGTCACGTCGGCCGGCCAAGTGCCGCCCGTCCAGGTCTTGACCGCCTCAACATCAATGGTTTCCAAGGTATTGGTCACCACATTGCCGCTTACGCTCTTCGTGAAGCCGGTCACCGCGTCCTCATCCACGCTGTAGGTGATGGCGTTGCCGGTGGCGTAATCCACCGCAGGCAGATTCGTCCACTTGTGCTTCAAATCACTGCCAGATGCGTTCTTCTGAATTACATAGCTGCCTACTTCACTGGTCGTCCCGCCCACGGTCTTCTTCAACCGTAACGTGATGGCCGGGTGCACGATATCGGCAACGCCCTTGTCATCCCACCGCTTCTCGCCTTCGCAGTCGGTCAGCGTGTTCTTGATGACGATGTGCGTGGACGGGCCGGTCTGGCCGTTGTTTGCGTAGGTCACGTTGGTCGTGATCTCGTTCCCGTTGCTGTTGCACTCCTTCACGGTGTAGGTGCCCAAGGGCAGGTCGCCACTGTTCCAGGTCCAGCCGTCAGCGGCGGTAATGGAGTACGGCGAGTCGTTGTAAGGTCGGTTCGAACCGTCCTTATAGATATTAAAGTAGATCGCGCTCACGTCGCTGTAGTTGGAAACCTGGGCGCCGTCATAGAACCACTGCTTATCAACCACGATGGAGGTGAAACGCTCAATCGGGGTGTTGGTGGCGGTGAGGGTGACGGTCTGGGTGGCGTCGCGCATGGATTCGGCGTTCCAGGGATCGCTACAGCGAACCGTGAAGCCCTCCGGCACAACAACCTCCTCGATGCCGTAGTAGTAGGGCTGGCCGTACTCGTCGTAGACATCCAGGTTATCAATCAGGCCAGACCAGTTGTTGTCGTCACTGACGGTAACCGTGGGCGCAGAAGCGTTGTAGGTCTCATCACGGCCATAGCCCGCAGCCGCCATCTCACTGATCGTACTATGATCCTCATCCGCATAGGCGGTGAAGGGGTTGAAAGCGAGCTGGAAGGGGGAAGCGGCGAGGGCAGAGTTAGGTCCAGCGCTCTTCTCAAGACTAATCGAGTCCATACACCACCAGCCATCAACAATTCGCAGTTCCAACGTCGCTCCATCTGGTGTATCCGAAGGAATTTGATAATATAATATCAAATCTTCCCTTCCATCTTCACCAGTGTTATGATCTAACAGATCATTTGTATCGATATTTACCCCATTCAGTTCTATTGTGATTCCTCCACGGCTCTTCTTCGTATCGATAGTAAACTTGATCCAATCGCCAGAAAGGTAATTCGTATCACCTGTCGTCATATGACTATTATTCCAAGTCGTATAAGGAATAGTCACATTCCCTGCGTCCCTGGTATAATGACTCACCAGCGCCACACTTGCATGCTGAGCCGAAGCAACGGTTATTCCCTTACTCTCATCGTTCTGAGTATCATTGTGGGTATAGCCGCTGATATCGCCCACGCCCGACGCCGTGACGGTATAGGTGCCCGGCAACACCTTATACTCGGTGCCCGGCACTGGGTTGCTGATGGTGGTGTCGCCGCCGGTCACAGTGTAGGTGATGCCGCTGGGCAGGGTCAGCGAGGCGGGGTCGGCCACATGGGTGAAGGTCAGGTAGCCGCCGGCCCAGGTGTAGGTCGTGACCACGTCGGCATAGGCGGTTTCACTGTCTTTCACGATCACCTGCGGGCTGTTGGTGGAAACATTGTAGTTCTCAACCGTCTCGCCACTGACATTGGCAGTCACGGTGTAGGAAATACCGGCCTCCAGCCTGTACGGCGTGTCCACAGCCGCGTTGGACTGCACGACATTGCTGCCATTGGAGATGGTATAGGTTGCCGAGAATCCCTCGGGCAGGTTGTCCTGGCCGCTGACGCCCTGGCGAATCACCAGGTTGCCATACTGCTTGTCGCCATAGCTGCTGACGAATGCCGCCGTGCCACCCGCGTCCTTGGTGATGGTGACTTCGGTGGAAGCGGGAGTGGTGCCGTTGTAGACCTTTTCAGCGGGGGCCGCCGGATTGGAAACGGACACTGCCACCGTATAGGTGCCGGGTTCGACATCATAATCGCCTGCCGACACGGGGTTGTCAAAGGCCGTCTTGCCGCCGGTAATGGTATAGGTAGCGGCAAAGCCTTCGGGCAGATTGTCTGCGTCGATCCCCGCGCCCTTGTGGCTGATGGTCAGCTTCTGCATCGGCACGCCGGCCTTGTAGCGCACCAGCCTCAGCGTCACATCGCCGGGATGTTCTCCGCTGCCTTCCCACACCTTCTCCACCTTCACCTTGGTCTTGTCGTTGTCCGGGGCGTTGGTGGCGCCGATGGCGCTGAAGGTGCCGTCCGCGTTGCGGGTGGCGGTGGTCATCTCGGCAAGGGTGTAGGTCTTGCCGTTGCCGGTGGTGCAGGCCGTCTCGTCCGCGGTATAGCGGATCTCGTACACCTTGCCCGCGTCGTCGCCGGTGCCCACGCGATACTTGGGCATGCCGACGAACACGCGCTCTTCGACGGGGGTTTCTTTGGTGATGGTCTTGGTGACCTGTGCACCACTTACTGCATCATTTACAGGCGCCCAGGCGTTCCAGCCAATGAGGTCGCTGCTGTGATGCTTGACGACGCCGTTTTCGGAATACAGGCGCTCGCTGGACTTCAGCGCGAAGGTGACCGACCAGGTGCCGGGTTCGCCGCCCTCCCAGGTCTTGGTGAGCGGGATGTCGGTGGTCAGCGAATCGAAGGTATTGGTGACCGTCTTGGCGGTGGTCGTCTTTTCGTTCGTCTCGGGATCGGTGGTCGAGGGCGTCACCTTCACTTCGCCCAGGCCGGTCACGGTCCAGATAAAGCCTTCAACCTCAGGCTTCTCCTCCTCCACGGTGTAGGTGCCGGTGGGAAGGTCGCTCCAAGTCTTGGTGTAGTCGCTCTCATCGTCGGAGGGCAACGTGAACTCAACCCACGCCGCTTCCTGATTCGCGACCTCGATGCCATCCTGGTTATAATACTTGTCCTTGCTGTCCTTCACGGCCAGCTTGTAGGTCCTGGGGCCCTCGGGCGCTGTACCACCGATGAAGGATTCCGTCTTGGTGACGGTCAGGCTGCCGTTGCCGAGGGGCTCGTTGGTGACGGTCGCCTCTCCGGTAGTCTCGTCGAACACTCCATAGGTCGCAACGCCATCGGCGTCGTACTTCACGCGATAGCCCTCGGGGACATTGAGCTCCTTGACGATGTAGACCAGCAGATTGCCGTCCGTGCCGTACTTGGGCAGGTTGGTAAAGATCGCCTGCCATCCTTCAGGGGCTTCCCGGTTATTGTCCACTGCCTCCAAATCCACAGTGCCGTCCAGCGTGATGGTGCGCATCGGAGAGGTGGCCAGCGCCGCCATCTCGCTCACGCCCGCATAGAGGCCCAGCTGGATGGTCGTGCCCTCCGGCGGGGTCACCGTCCAGATCTTCTTGACCTTGCGCTCGACGGTGTCCGTCTGCGTGTTGGTGGCGGTGACGGTGGCCGAGCCGTTGGTGGTGATCAGGCCGGACTTGCCCGTCTCGGAACCGGCAGGGCTGAAGGTCACGTCGAAGTGGTTGGGTACATTGGCCTCCTTGATATAGTACTTCCAGGTGATCGCGCCGTCGTTCTTGCTCAGGGGCAGCGAGCCGCTGTTCCAGCTCCAGCCGTTGGCGTTGCTGAGAACGAAGGTGCGAACCTTGTCCTCGGACTGGGAAAGGAAGTCGATGGATTCTACCACATTGGAACCCAAATTGTTTACGCTGGTATTGATACCGCCCACATTGAATTCCAAGTCACTGGGGATCGGGATATCATAGATCAAGGTTACTTTATAATTCCCTTCGCCAGGATCGCCCAGGGCTTCTCTTACCTTTGCCTGATCAGTGCCCAGAGATTTCGGTTCTGTCGGAGCTATATCCCGCTCCATCGCCACTTGGGGTTGAAGCATATTATTGCCTGAGTCGAAACCCGGACAGAGTGTCGGATTCGGGAGGTAATGGGAACTGAGGTTGATATAGAAATCAACCAACCCATCCAAAGTTTTACAATTGACAGTGTACATTACCGATACGGTATCAGATTTGGCACCCGTAGCCATCTTCTGGGCATTCTGATCCTTATAGGTAATCCCCCCGCTGGTGGAGCCGCCGCTCGCCGTCTTCATCTCCCACAGCTCGAAGGTCAGGTTGCCGGAGGTGGGCACGTATTCGGCGTCCCCCGCCTTCCAAACCTTGTTCACGGTGATGTTGGTATAGGTATCCTTGGTCTCCTTGTTGTTGATGATCTGGGTGCCGCCGTCGCGCACGATGCTGCTGATCCTGACCGCGTCGGGATCATCCTCGGTGGGGGCGGGCTGGGTGTAGGAGGTCATCACGCTGCCGGAGACGGGGGTATGGCTCTCCTCCTTGACCTGGTACCTGCCCGCGGGCAGGCCGGAGAACACGGCGGTGGGCCAGTTGCCGGTGGCGTCGCTGGTCAGCTTGACGGTGTCGCCGACAATCTCAACTTTGCCCTCGGTACCGGCCTTCTTCGTGACCTTGCCTTCCAGCTCAGTGCCGGTCATCTTTTGGGTGTTGTCGCGGGTCAGGGAGAAGATGATGAACTTCTCACCCATCGCGTCAGCGCCGTCCTTGTCCTTCCACAGCTTCGTCACCTCGAAGCCGATGGTCTTTGTTTCGTTGACGAAGGTGGGATATTCGTCCGTCGCCATCGCCGTGACGGTCTCGGTCGCGTCGTCGCCCTCGCCGGTGACAACCACCTTGCTGTAGGCCACGGTGGCAATCATCTCATTGCTCACCGTCACCGTCGCCAGGTATTTGGTGACGCTGCCGTCCTTCGGCTTGGCGTCTGCGGGCATGGAACCAGTATCCTCCGTGATCTCATACACGTAGGCGCCGGGCTCGCTATAATGGATGGTCGGGAAGTTGACCGTGGTGGTGTAGGTCGTACCGCCCGTCACGGTGGGTTCGTCTGCCTTCTCGTTGCTGCCGATGACGTCCACCGGGGAGGCCTGCTTGCGCAGCGCGACCAGGCTGGCCAGCTGTTCGTCGGTGATGCCGGTGGCGTTCATCGCCGCCTCGGTGACATCCGTGCCGTCGACCGAGATGAGCTTCGCGTTGAAGATGAACTCGGCCTTCTTCATATCGCGGCCTTCCATGGTCTTGAAGGCTTCGAGAGTCTTCTCCGCCTTCTTCTTCTCCACGTTGGTGAAGCTCACGGTGGAATCGGTGGCGGTCTTGGGCGTGACGACGATGTTGCCGTCGCCCATGTCGGTCAGGATCAGGGTGATCTGCCTGTCGTCGTCATAGACGACGTTGTCGTAGCTGAATTCAGGATTCCGGTTCTTGTTGTAGGCCGTAAGCTGCGCATCCGTCAGGTTGCCCTCGGATTCATGGATCACATAGGTGATCTCCTTGACCAGGTGCCCGTCCTCGTCCTTCTTGGCGTCAGCCATGTCGTCCTGGGTGAAGGACAGCCTGACATTGCCCTGGCCGGTGGGGAACTCAACCACGGCCTTGCCGGTCGCCGAGTCGGTGGCCAGGTTGTAGCCGGTTACGGAGGTGGATCCGCTGGTGAGGGTGAAGGCGAACTGGCCGGCGATCAGATCCACGGCTTCGCCTTCCCTGGTCTCCTTGTTCATCACCTTGGAGACATCCAGGTCGATGTGGCCGTTGGCCTTGTATTCGTTGACAAAGGTCTCGGAATAGGCTGCTTGGGTATCTTCGACGGTGCCGGTGATAGAATACTTGTCCTCGCCGGTCTTGTCCGCGCCGGTCACCGGCTTGTAGCCGTCGATGTAACCCAGCGTCTCGATATTTTCCTGATCGGTGATCACCTTGTCGCCAATCTTGATCTCGGTGATCCTGTACTTGGTGTTCCCGGTAATGCCGTCGATGGTCACGCGCCGGCCGTTCTTCAGGGTCACCTCGGCATAGGTCACCTTGCCACCGGTGACGGTTTTTTCCGCCGGTGCCAGCGACCAGGTGCCGTTGGTGAGTGTCGGCGTGGTTGTCAGCGATTGTTTGGTGATGTTGGGGGCTTCGCCGCTTTCCTTCCACAGCTCGATGCCGAACACGAAGGGCTTGTTGGCGACGGTGGTGCCGTTCACCTTCTTCATCAGCGTCAGGCCGGTGGATACGGTCTCGTTCTCGAAGACCGGGATCGCGCTGCGCGGGCCGGATACCGCCGTCAGCTCCGGATTCGGCTTGCGGTCGGAGGTCAGATAGGGCTTAAATTCATCCTTACTACAGGCGGTATAATACCTCGGCATGGTGACGGTATAGTAGATGTTGTTGACGCGCTGCTCGGGCACGACGATTTCATCCATATAGACCGCCGCATAGTACTCGGTGTTGTCGGTGATGTAGGTGCCCTCCGTACCCGTGGCCTTGCCGGTCTCGGTGATGCGGAAGATGTTCCAGCCCAGATGCATCTGGTCCTGGCGGATGGGCGTGAAGGAAGCCGTGAAGAAGTTGTTCTCAACGGTCTCCATGGGCGCCCAGTGCTGGTTGCTGACGGTTCCATCGGTATTGTTGTAGTCGAAGGCCAGCTTGTCCAGCTGGAAGGTATACTTCTTGTTCTGGGGCGGCATCTTGCCGTCCAGGTACTTCAGGGCGAACAGGTTGACCTCGACGGAGTCGGGCATCTCCTCGAACACGTTGTGCCACTCGGCGGTGCCGTTGTACACATAGCCGTCGGACACGATCCAGCCGGCCGTGGTGCCCTTGATCTCGGTCTCGGAATCGTCGTTGGGCTGCAGGAAGATACCGCCCGCAGTATCGATGGTGACCTTCTTGGTGCAGGCCGCGCAGTTCCACACGATGTGGCGCGCGATGTCGTCCATCACCTTGTTCTGGTCGCTGCCAGTGGCCTCGGGGCTCTCGGTCTTGTAGCCGTCCGGATAGCCGTAGTTGGCGAAGGAGGGCTGCTTGACGGTGAACTGGCTGATGGTGATCTCCTTCGAGTTCACCTTGTCGGTGAAGTTGAACACGATGGTCTGGTGATCCTTCTTGTTGATCGTCAGGCCGCCGGTGGTTCCGATGTAATCCTTCAGCAGGTCGCCGTCCAGGTAGATGGTGGCGTACTCGTCGTAGGCAGTGGTGTCGATCTCCACCTTATTGCTGCCCAGGGCGGGCCGGAACGTGGAGGGCTTGCTCGCCAGGATGGCGGACATGCGCTTGCCGTACTCGATGCCCGGCTCCACGATGTTCTCGGACAGGGACTTGCCGTCGGTGGGCACCACGATGGTCTGGGCCGGGTTGTCGTAGACGCTGGCCAGCACCTTGTTGCCGCTCTCGTCGGTCTCGAAATAGCCGCTGTCGTTGTCAGCGTAGACCATCAGCGTGCCGTTCAGGGGCTTGCCGACCTTCAGGCGGCCCCAGGTGGGATCGTCCGCGATGTCGCCCACGGAATTGCGCTTGGAGCCATCGGAGATGTTGAACTCGCCGATGACGATGTTGCCGGGCATGCTGCCGGACAGGTCGGGGCGCACGTCATGACCATGACCGGAGAAGTGGTTCACGGCAAAGTTGGTCTGCAGGTGGTTGGGCTGGTACAGGTGCTCCGCCACGATGCCGTAGACGATGTTCGGGCCAAGGATGGTGGTATAGTCATACTCGCTGCCCACTTCCTTGGAGATCAGGTCGATCTGGTCGTAGCAGATGATCTTGTTGCCTTCCTTGTCGGTATAATACTTGTTGCTGCCGCGGGAATCGCGGGTATCGTAGTGAACCTTATAGCTCTGGAAATCCACACCCTCGTAATAGATCTCGCCCGCATTGGCGATCACGGTCGAGTAATCGCCGCTCTGCAGAAGCTCCGCGACCTTGAAATCTTCTTCTGCCTTGATGGATCTGACGAGCAGCGCCTCCACCCGGGGCTCCTGGCCGGTAAACTTCTCGTCCAGCGTCTCATTGTTATAGTTTGTCCAGTTGATAATATCGCCGCTGTCGAAATAATAGTATCCGTCGTCGTCAACCGGCTGGGCAGTGGGATTGACATTGTCGACACACTTCCAGCCGAAGCTCACCGTGCCCGAACGATGGTACACCTTGACCAGCAGGTAGTAGTGCTTCGCTTCTTGGCCGACGACACCATCAGCAGTAGGCGTGATGGGCGCAGTGGAGCCCGAATCGAAGCGCAGGCGCACCCGATAGGCGTGGTCGTCATTGGTCATGCGGATTTGTACCTTGTCAGTATAATTGTTGTAATCATACTGATGGCCTCCGAACTCATAGCCGTTTTCAGACGTTTGGGTAACGTTCGCGCTGCTATCCTTGACGGACAGAGTTTCGCCGTTATAGGTGAACTGGTCCTCCGTCAGAGCCGCGCTGGAACGATACAGGCGGGTTTTAACGACATTGTAAATCTCTTCCGCCTGCGTCAGCTGGTATTCGCCGGACGGTTCCTCGTCGACCCGCTTAAATTTGTCGTCCGGGCCAAACTGTACGCTGGCGCTGGTGGCATTCAGATTCTTCAGCTCCACCGGCTTGATCGTCCAGAAGGTCTTATTCACGTTCTGCTGGGTTACATCGTTGAAGACAGCCCTGGTAAACCACATCAGCACATAGTAATTGTCCTGGAGCACAGGATCATTGGGCACAGCCACATCACCGCTGATGAATGCGGCATCACCGGTGCCGTTGATCTTGGAGTTCACGTCGTAGAATTCGATCGTCGTGGTATGCGTTACGGGCGTATCGTTTTCGTTGTCGTCCGTCACCCGCACGACGATGACGGTGCCATCCGCCAGCGTAAGGTACATCCTGTCCTCGTCGAAGGGCTTGAGGCTGGTGATCAGGAAGTCGTGGGCGTTATCCAGGTCGACTTCGACGCCGTTGACCTCCGCCGTTCCGGTCACTTCCTCGACGTCGAACAGGCTCGGCGTCGCAAATTCAACCTTAACGACCTCGTCCACGGTGAAGGCGGTGCCGTCCTCGCGGGTCAGGCCCAGGCCGTCGATCAGCGTGGACAGCAGCAGCTGGCTGCCGCCGGGGATGACGACCTCCTTGCCGTCATTGTGGAATTCGACGGTGTAGGAAGCCACGATGTCAGAGAAATTCGAGACCTCGAACACCAGGCCCAGGCCGTCCTCGGTCTCGTCAACCTTCAGCGGCTCAACCTCGCCTTCATGGATGTGGTACAGCTTGTCCAGCTTCATGCCCTGAGGCACCAGGCTCGCCTTGTCCACGGTGACCTTGAACTGGCCCTCCACGGGAAGGGTCTCGTCGTTGCGCACGATCTTCAGGTCGGCAGCAGAATAGCCGGCCACTTCGACGTCGCCGTTTTCTTCCTTATTAATATAGGTTTCCACCAGCTCGGCGGTCTCCTCGTCGGTATGGGCGGTGTAGGCGGCCTCAGAGCCCAGGGGCACATTGCCCTCGATGACCTCGATGGTCGCGCCCTCCGTCGCCAGCTGCGCCTCCTTCAGCTCGGTCAGGCCAGTCGCCCGGACGCGCAGCAGCCGCTCGCCTTCGGTCAGCTCCACAAAGCCGTTGGATGCGATCACGATCTCGCCGTTCGCGAAGCTCAGGCCGGTGTCGGCCCTGTACATCCCGGCCTTGTCGAAATCGAATTCATAATTGTCGATGAGGGCTGCGTTGACGTCGATCTTGTAGCCGGCCTCGGCCTCGCTGTTGACGATTCCGGCCAGCAGGCTCAGCGCCACATGGACGCAGCAATCCTCAGTATCGTAGTAAATCGCGCCTTCCCCCGGCAGTGTTGCGGCGTCGAAGGCCTGGAAGTCCAGGGTGATCTCGCCCTGGTCGCCCACGACCTCATAATCCACCGTATACACGACGCCCCAGACCGAGAAGCCCTCGGCGTCGAACTTGACGCCCTCGACGGTCTCGTCGGCCTGATGGGTATCGACCCGGACGATCTCGTCGTCCCGCTCCACAAAGTGCAGCGCGCGGACGCCGGCTTCGCCGACCTCGGTCGGTTCTTCGTCGGTTTCCACTTCGCCCGCGTCGCCCTCCAAGGTGATGGTCACTTCAACCTGTCCCTTGGGCTGGACCTCCCGGTCGCCGTCCATGAACTTGATGTCGAAGAAGCGGGCCCTGGTGATGCGCTTGCCGCTCTCCAGGTTCGCCTCGGCCTGCGCCAGGTAGTTCGGGTCCTCGACCTCCGCCACCTTCAGGGTCACGCCCTCGGGCAGGCCGGCTTCCTCGGTATAGCCGACCTTGATGCGCCAGGTCTTGCCGGAATCATCGATATAATTGGTGGTTACGCTCTGGGTGCCGACCAGCGCATAGATGGAAAAGGTATCGGCCTCAAAGGCCTGGGCCCCGGCGGGCATTTCCACGGAAGCCTCGGTAGCGCCGATGGTTTCGCTCTCCACAACATTGGTTTCGCCGTTGTCGGCCACGTGGACCACCACGGGCGCCTGAGCCTTGGCGTCGGCCTCGACCGCGCTCATCACCACGGCGATGGGCAGCAGGGGCTCGACCTCCACACCGTTATAGTGGAAGCTGATGTCCACGGCGTGCACGCTCGTGACCTCGACGAAGTCGCCGGTCACGCTCTGCTGGATGTTATCGAGGGTATCCTGGTCCACCACGTCCTCGACCTGCATGGCCGTGCCCTCGGGGAACGCGCCTTCGGGAGCGTCGACGACCACGTTGATATAGTCCGTGCCCGCCTCAAAGTGCGCGGCGGGATAGGCGACCCCGTTCTGCGCTTCCTGCGCCTCGGCCTCCGGTTCGGCGGGCGCTTCCTCCGCCCCGTCTTGCGCAAGGACGCAGTTGATCAGCGTCAGCTCGTAGCGGCTGCCGTTGGAAACGGTGATGTCGGCGCTCTCGAAATCGGCCACGGGGGTCAGCAGCACGTCGTCTTCCGTGGTCTCGGCCTCAAACAGACCGGAGTCGAATTCGACGGACCACTCGCCCACCGGCTTCTCGTCGGCTTCTTCGGGCGCGTCCTCATATTCCTCCGCCGGTGTCGCGTTGGCGATCATCCCGCGCAGGGAGATGGGATACTGTTCATCGGTCAGATCGACGGTGGCCACATAACGACGCTCGACCGCCTGATCCTCTTCGACAGGCTGCTCCTGCTCGTCCTCGGCAGGCTGCTCCTGCTCCTCCTCGGCGGGCTGCTCCTGCTCGTCCTCGGCGGGCCGCTCCTGCTCGTCCTCGGCGGGCTGCTCCTGCTCGTCCTCGGCGGGCTGCTCCTGCTCGTCCTCGGCGGGCTGCTCATCCTCGGCAGGCTGCTCCTGCTCGTTTTCGGTGGGCTGTTCCTGCTCGTCCTTTGTCTGGGTCTCTTCGTCGGAGCCCAGGGTTATCTCCTGCTCTGCCTCGGCAGAACCTTCATCTATATTGGCCTCATTCGTGTCATCAATCTCCGGCACGCCGTCGATCTCCAGCATGTCAGGCGTCACGCTGTTGTCAGCCACCGCCGAATCGGCGGCGGAAGCCTGGGGTTCGGAGCTCTCCATGATATCGAGCAATCCGCCCTGGTCCAGGTCCAGGGACAGATCGAGATCCTGCGAACCCAAATCGACGAGATCGTCCGCGGCGCCATCGTCAACGATGATCTCGAGGTCGTCATTTCCTGTCGGGCTCTGCTGATAGCAGGCGTCGGTGTGGACATGCTCCTGTCGGCCGCATATCAGTTCCCCGGCGTCGTTATAGCATTCGCTCTTATGGGTGTGTTCGCTCAAGCCGCACATCGGAACACGCTCCAGCGTATTTGCGTTGCGCTTGAGCGTATTCATTGTGAACAGCATCACAACCACACACAACAGAGCCACCGCCCTCTTGAGCATGCGCTTTCTCTGATTTTTCTTTGAAAATTCGCGAATCTGATTATCCATTTTCAACACTCCTGACCCTTTGCCGGGCATTCATCATCCGCCCGATCGGCCTTGTATTTTTCCGAATAATCCACAGACTCCGGTCTGTTCTTGCCTTCTTGTCACATTGTCGTCAACTTATGACGCCGAATTCGCTCAGCGGCCATACCCTGAGCACCACCCGGCCCACGATCTGCTCCTGGGCCACGCAGCCCACCGCGGTGTTGCGGCTGTCAGAGCTGGTGCTTCGGTGATCGCCCATCACGAAGATCTTCCCGTCCGGCACCTGGTAGGGCAGCGTGATGTTGCAGTCGCCCAGGGCCTTCTCGGTGATGTAGGGCTCGTCCAGGGGCTCGTCGTTGATGAACACGTTGCCATCGGCGTCGATGTTCACCCATTCGCCGGCATTGGCGATGACCCGCTTGACCAGGATTTTGTTGTTGAAGTAGAACGCGATGACATCGCCCTTCTGGAACGCGGTGCCCCTCGGCGCAACCACGATCTCGCCCTGGTGCAGCAGGGGGGTCATCGATTCGCCCACCACCTGGAGCACCGGCAGCGCCAGCATGGACACCAGCACCGCCACGGCCGCCACGATGACCAGCGCGCTGACGGTACTGAGCAGCGTGCTGCGGTAGCTGCGCTTGTGGCGTTCGCGCCGCAGCTCCTTCTCCAGCTGGTCAACGGTCAAGGTTTCCTGCAACAAACCCCGTCTCATGATCCTTTATTCCCCCAAAAGTGCCGGCGACGGCGCTTTCCATCCCCTTCGCCTTCGCCATCGGCCGCGTCGGGCTGGCCGGGCTGCGGGGATGCCGCCTGCGCCTGGCCGCCAAACATATCCGCCTCGCTCTTTGCCCGGCTGACAATGCGCTCCGCTTCCGCGCGGGCGTTGCCCACCAGGTTGTCGGCCGTTCTTTGGGCCTCCGTGGCGCGTTTCTCGGCCTCCGCCACCAGCTCGTCCGCGCGCTTGCGCGCCTGCCGGAGGTATTCGTCGGCTGCTTTCTGCGCCGCGTCGAACACGCCGTTCATCTTCAGGGCGGCCTCCGCCAGCGTGCCCGATTCCTTTATCGCCATGTCGCGGTTGTCCAGCGCCTCTTTGCTCTGCTGCAGCTGGTCGTTCAGGGCGTCGATCTGCTTCTGCTGATTGATCAGTATTTGAAGCAGGTCGTCGCGGCGCAGCTTCCGAAGCTCTTTATCCGTCATATATTCATATCCCTCGATTTGAACCCCGGCCAATGCCCCTTCCGGTGTCCTCGCATCGCTGTATTTAATCCCCTGTTTATACTTCCACTAATTGTATGCTTTTATTGTAGCAACAGGGGGTTACACGCTCGGTTACATCATTATTTTTCATACTTTTTTAACATTTTCAGAGCGCCATCGAAGCGCTGTTTCTTGAATATGGCCGAAACAGCGTGGATTTGCGGGCGTTGTCTAATTTTTAACTTTTTTCTAAATATCGAAACTCCGGTTTTTTTGCCCTATGTCACCGTTCATGTAACCCATTCTGGGTATTATAATATCGGAATGAGAATAATTTGTATTGCGAAAATCCGAGAACGGTGTTATAATGACAATGATATAATATAGAGAATACGATTCGATTCCAAGGTGGGAAGGAGCGCCATGAGGAAGCATCTGTCTACCATAATCTTGGTTATCGTATTGGTTCTGGGCGTGATGATACTGCTGTACCCCACCGTCAGCGATTACTGGAATTCCTTCCACCAGAGTCGCGCCATCGCCAGCTACCTCGAACAGATCGAAAACATCGATCCCGTCGATTATGAAAGGGAATGGGCCAAGGCAGAACAATACAACCGGGACCTGTCCGGCAAGCCGAACCGGTTCATGCTCAGCGATGAGGAATACGCCGAATACGAAACGATGCTGAACCTGACCGGTTCCGGCATCATGGGTTACATAGAGATCCCGAAAATCAACTGTTCCCTGCCGATCTACCATGGCACGGACGAGGCCGTGCTGCAAATCGCGGTGGGCCACATCGAAGGTTCGTCGCTGCCCACGGGCGGCGCGGGCACCCACACGGTGCTCTCGGGCCACCGGGGCCTGCCCTCGGCCCGCCTGTTCACCGACCTGGACCAGATGGAGCCGGACGACCTGTTCGTCATCCGCGTGCTGGACCGGGTCATGACCTACATGGTGGATCAGATACTGATCGTGCTGCCCGAGGAAATGGACGGGCTGGCCATCGACCCGGAGGAGGACTACTGCACGCTGGTGACCTGCACGCCCTACGGCATCAACTCCCACCGCCTGCTGGTGCGCGGACGGCGCACCGACAACGTGGAGATGGAGCAGATCATCAAGGTCGTCTCGGACGCGACGCAGGTGAAGCCCATCCTGGTCGCCCCCGTGCTCGCCGCGCCGATGCTGCTGATACTGCTGGTGTGGATGATGATATCCACCGGCAGGAAACAGCAAAGGCGGAAAATCATAAAATGAGTCAGGACAGCAAAAGGATCACCGAAGCGCAGGTGCGGCGCGAATGGAAGCGCATCGACGGTCATACGGCCAGGCGGCGCGCCGGCATAAGCGCCGCGGTGATACTGGCCCTCGCGCTTCTGGCGGGCACGCTGGCTTCAAGGTTTCTGTTCATTGCGCTGGATATTCGCAGCGACGGCATGGCGGGCACGCTGGCCGGCGGCGATGTGGCGATTTGCGTGCGCAGCGACGCGCCCTTTTTGGAGGGCCAGCCCCGGCGCGACGCGATGGCGCTGGTGCGCTATTCGGAATCCGGCATGCACAGGCAGGCCGTCCGGCGGGTGATCGCCCTGGAGGGCGACCTGGTTTCCGTGGACAGCGACGGGCGGGTGACGCGCAACGGCACCGTGCTGGACGAGCCCTACGCCACCTACGTCTATCAGGGCGACCGGGTGACCGACGGGATCGTTCCCGGCGGCGCGCTGGAAAACCCCTTCGCCGACCCCGACGCCCCCGTGCAGGCGCAGGCCTCGCCCTATAAGGCGGCCGACGGCACGAACGACATGGATTATCCCCTCATCGTGCCGGAGGGCATGGTATTCGTGCTGTGCGACAACCGGAACAACTGGCTGGACAGCCGCAGCAGCCGCTTCGGACTGGTAAAAGAGGCCGATATCCGGGGTGCGGTGCGGGCCATCATCTGGCCGGTGTACCGTGCCGGACTGCTGGACAACGGGCCGGTTGTCAAATAGCTTATGAAGAGATTTCTGTTGACGCTTTTGACCGTCGCGCTTGTGGCCGCGCTGGCCGTGTTCGTTGTGGCGCCCGCGGCCGTGCGGCAGCGACGGCTGTGGGAAAACGGGAAGGCCGTCGCCGGATACCTGGACTGCGTGAACGGGCTCGGCGCGCCGGACTGCGAAGCGATGCTGGCGCAGGCGCAGGAACACAACCGGGCGCTGGACAGCGCCCCGTGGGCGGACCCCTACGTCCCCGAAGCCGGCCCCGCCGACGAAGGCGGTTCGTATGCCGCGCTGCTGAATCCCGCGGGCAACGGCGTGATGGCGGTGCTGGACATGCCCAAGCTGGGCGTCTCGCTGCCCGTGTACCACGGCGGCGAATCGGCCATCCCCGGCCGGGTGGAGCAGGCGCCGCGAAGCCGGCTGCCCTCCGGCGACACGGAGGGGCCCTGCGTGCTTCGCGCCGGGCGCGAGCGGTTCTTCGACCCCTTCGCGGACCTGGACCGGCTGATGGTCGGCGATTGCTTCTTTCTGCGCGTGCTGCAGGAGACGGCGACCTACGAAGTGTTCCAGGTCGCCATGCTGTCCCCCGGCGCGCTGGCCGGGCTGGAGGGCATCGAGGACGGCGACGAGTGCGCGCTGGTGGCGCAGACCGCCGCCGGAGACCGGCTGGTGGTGCGCGGACGGCGCGTGCCCCGGCAGAGCGTGAAGCCCACGGACGACTCGCGACCGCTGCCCGGCGGCGTGCCGGAGCTGATCTTCGCGGCCCCCATCGCCGCGGCGGGCCTGGCGCTGCTGGCGATCGTCGAGGTGTTCCGCCGGGCCGTCCAACGGCACAGGCGGCGGCGCACGAAGCTGTAGCCGCGAACTGAATCCCACTGCAACAACGGGTATACTTTGCAGACTCTTGCGATTGACTATAGAATGTGGAGCGTGTTGTAAGATGAAGAGAATGAGCAGATACACAAGGACCGGCAAGCTGCTGGTGCTTCTGTTGTGCGCACTCTTGCTGGTGAGCACTTTGCCCGCTTTTGGCGCCAGGAACACCGGAAACGCCAAGAAAAAGAACAAGGGCACAGGCAGTGTGACGGTTTCGCTGAGTACAGCCCATACCAAGCTGCCTTCCAACGCCAAGGTGGAGTTCACGCTCTATAAAATCGGCGATCCCGCCCCGGACGATCCCGCCGGGTGGAAGTTCGACTCCGGCCTTGCAAAGTATGAGAAGAATATCATCAGCGCGGGAAAGCTCAGCGACGACAAGACCCAGGAAGCCGTCAACGAGCTGGCCAAGAAGATCCCGGGCTCGTATAAAGTGGAGACGAAGGCCCTGTCCAACGGTTCCGCGACCTTCGACGACCTGGCCGACGGCGTCTATCTCGGCGTGCTGAGCAAGGCGCCCACGGGCATGACGGCAAACGCCTCGCTCTTTACGATCCCTGTCAAGAATGACACGACAGGGCAGTTGAGCTACAGCCGCGATATCACCGTCAAGGACGAGTATACCGCCCCCACGCCGACCCCCACGGTCACGCCCACGACCACCCCGCCCGACGACGATACTCCTCCGGGAGGAGGCGTACCGGACGTCACGCCCGAGCCGACCACCGAAATCAGCGGCACGAAGGTCTGGGCCGACAACGGCAACGCCGAGAATACGCGCCCGGGCTCCATCCAGATCACCCTTCTGGCGGACGGCACACCGGTGAACGCCGCGCCCAGCTGGTCCAAGAGCGGCGATCGCTGGACCTTCAAGTTCAGCGGCCTGCCCAAGTTCAACAGCAGCGGCAGCGAGATCGAATACACCGTCGAAGAGACGCCGGTGGACAACTATACGTCCTCCGTAGACGGCTTGACGATCACGAACGAACTGAATCCTCCCAAGGTCACCGGTTACACCGATATCTCCGGCCAAAAGACCTGGAACGACAACGACAATAAGAACGGCAAGCGGCCCACCACCATCACGGTGCGCCTGCTGCGCGACGGCGTGGAGGTCGAGAGCCGCATCGTCACCGCCGGAACGAACTGGGAGTACACCTTCCAGCATCTGCCGTTGGACAACGGCTACGGCCACACCTACATCTACAAAGTGCAGGAGGATGGCGTGCCCGGTTACTTCAACCGCGTCGACGGCTATAACATCACCAACACGCCGATCAGCATCGTGCCGCCGCCAACGGGTGGCACCACGCCCAACGTGCCCACCGTACCTACCGTGCCCCAGGACGTCCCCGAGCGCCATACCGGCACGCCGATACCGCAATTCGAGGAGCTGACGGACGAAGAGCTGGAAGAGCTGTTCGACATGTTCGGCTATGGCACACCGTTGTACGGCATGCTGGGCACCGGCGACCAGGTTCCCGTCTGGGTCTGGATCTGCGGCGGCGTCGGCGTACTCGCCGTGATACTGTTCCTCATCACCGGAAAGAAAAAGAAGAACGCCAGGTAAACCCATTCGGAGGGGGCCATGAGCCCCCTCCGTTTTTTCTGGATATGTTGCGCTGATTGGACAGGCAAATTCTGATTTGTCGCTGAGGCGACAAATCAGAATTTGAGTATCTAGTATTTAGTATTTAGTGGTTAGTGGAGGAGGAAATCCTAACGGATTTCTTTTGATTCAAGGGATCAAGAAACGTTGAAACCTCTACCGTTTCCTTATAATCAAACAAATTCCGTAGGAATTTGCACCACCACTAAATACTAACCACTAAATACTAAATACTCAAATTCTGATTTGTCGCGGGGCGACAAATCAGAATTTGGCGGGGCTGACCTTTATCATATTGACGGAGGCAACCCCATGATGCACATCGTACTGGTCAACCCCGAAATCCCCCAGAACACAGGCAACATCGCCCGCACCTGCGCGGCCACCGGGGCAAAGCTGCACCTGATTGAGCCCCTGGGCTTCGAGCTGAGCGACAAGTACCTGAAGCGCGCGGGCCTGGACTACTGGCACATGATGACCTACGAGGTCCATGAGAGCTGGGATGCCTTCCGCGCGGCGTATCCCGACGCCGTCCTCCACTTCGCCACCACCAAGGCCCCTCGGGACTACTGCGCCGCGAGCTACGGCCCCGACGACTTCCTGGTGTTCGGCCGGGAGACGAAGGGGCTGGACGAGGACCTGCTGGCCGCGAACTACGACCGCTGCGTGCGCATCCCCATGCGCCCCGACGCCCGGTCCCTGAACCTGTCCAACTCCGTGGCGATCCTGCTCTACGAGGCCCTGCGCCAGCAGGGCTTCCCCGGCCTCAGCGGCGAGGGTCGCCTGCACCATACCCAGGCCCCGGGGGACTGGCGGGATTACGTGTGAGGAGATTCAATTGCCCGAACAAAAAAACGCTGGTCAATCCAGCGTTTTTTCGTTCGGGTATAAAATCAGTTGAACCGCGCCAGGAACTGTATCGTCCGCTCCTGGGTGGGGTTGTTGATGATGTCCACGGGGTTGCCCTGCTCCACGATCACGCCGCCGTCCATGAAGATCACGTGGTCGGAGACGTCCCTGGCGAAGGCCATCTCGTGGGTGACGATCACCATGGTCATGTGCTCGGCGGCCAGGGCGCGGATGACCTTCAGGATCTCGCCGGTCAGCTCCGGGTCCAGGGCCGAGGTGGGCTCGTCGAAGAACAGCATCTTCGGCTTCATGGCCAGCGCCCGGGCGATGGACACCCGCTGCTGCTGACCGCCGGAAAGCTGGAAGGGGTAGGCGTCCTCCCGGTCGGAAAGGCCCATCTTTGAAAGCAGATCCCGGGCGGTCTCGTAGACCTCCTTTTTGTCCCGCTTCTGGATCAGCATCGGGGCCTCGGTGATGTTCTTCAGCACCGTGTAGTGGGGGAACAGGTTGAAGTTCTGGAACACCAGCCCGAAGCAGCTGCGCACCTCCCTCAATTCCGCGTGGGAGGCGTACACGGCCTTCCCGCCCTCGTCCCGCACGGCGCTCTTGCCCAGGTATTTCAGGCTGCCGCCGTCCATGGTCTCCAGCAGCGTGGCGCAGCGCAGCAGCGTGGATTTGCCCGACCCGGACGGCCCGATGATGGACACCACCTGGCCCTCGCTGACGGTCATGGAGATGTCGTGCAGCACCTCGCGCCCGTCGAATTGCTTGCGGCAATGCTCGATTTCAAGGATCTTCATACGCGCACCCCCTTACCGGTAGTAGCCCAGCGCCTTCTCGCACCGGGACATGGCGAAGGCCACGATCATGTTCATCAGGTAGTAGAACACGCCGGCGATCACGAAGGGGGTGAAGCTGGACTGGCTGTTGGCGATCTGCTTGCCGATGGAGAACATCTCCATGTAGGCCAGCGTGAAGGCCATCGAGGTGTCCTTCACCAGGGTGATCACCTCGTTGGTGACGCTGGGCAGTATGCGCTTGACCACCTGGGGCAGTATGATGCGCATGAAGGTCTGGCCCTTGCTGTAGCCCAGCACGCTGGCGGCCTCATACTGGCCCACCGGCATCGATTCGATGCCCCCGCGGTAGATCTCCGCGAAGTAGGCCGCGTAGTTCAGCGAAAAGGCGATGATGATGGCCAGCAGCTTCTCCTTCACCAGCAGCGTGTAGCCGAACAGGTAGAAGGGGCCGTAGGCCACCGCGATCAGCTGGAGCATCAGCGGCGTGCCCCGCAGGATGGAGATGCAGGCGCTGGTAATGCTGCTAACGATCTTGTTTTTCGACATGCGCATCAGCGCCACCAGCAGCCCCAGGGGCAGCGAGAAAAGCAGCGTCAGGAAAAAGATGGCGCAGGTCCGCCCCAGGCCCTCGCTCATCTTCAGGATCATGGCGGTGAGAGTCATTGATGTAGCTCCTTGTCGGTGGGTTGTTTGATCAATTCTGATTTGTCGCTGAGGCGACAAATCAGAATTCAGTATTTAGTATTTAGCATTTAGTGGTTAGTGGAGGAGAAAATCCTAACGGATTTTTTTGATTTAAGGACCAAGAAACGTTGTAATCTCTGCCGTTTCCCTATAATCAAACAAATCCCGCAGGGATTTGCACCGCC
>JAZSAA010000430.1:0-2627 GCA_045601625.1 Clostridia bacterium
TAGTATGGCGAAGTGAATTTTAGTCAGCCGTGGCCTGCAAAAACCGCAGGTTACCTGGCGGGTAATCAAGGGTTTTGCAGGCTGCGGGTGGCTGAAATTCGCCCGCCAGACTGCCGTCCATATTGTGCGGTATTTCCTTAACGCTTCGCTAGGCCTTCGGCCACGGATTTCCTTTATTTGAAGATCGAGAAACGTTGAAATCTCAGCCGTTTCCTTTTAATTATACAAATCCCGATGGGATTTGCACCTTCACTAAATACTAAATACTCAAATCCCTGCCATCGACACAGAAAGGAATGATATATATGGCACTGTTGAATTACGAGGTTCTGAAACAATCCGGCTACGACGGCTACATCCTGGAAAACGCGCCCGAGAAGGTCATGCAGTTCGGCGAGGGCAACTTCCTGCGCGCCTTCGTGGACTATTTCTTCGACATCGCCAACGAGAAGGCCGACTGGAACGGCAAGGTGGTGCTGGTGCAGCCCATCTCCCAGGGCCTGACCGATTATATCAACAACCAGCAGGGCCTGTACACCCTGTACCTGCGGGGCAGCCAGAACGGCGAGAAGGTGGACGAAAAGCGCGTCATCTCCTCCGTCAGCCGCTGCCTGAACCCCTACACCGACTGGGACAAGGTGCTGGAGCTGGCCAAGAGCGACGACCTGGAGATCATCGTCTCCAACACCACCGAGGCCGGCATCGTCCACGACAACGAAAGCGGTTTCGACCAGGTGCCCCCCAACAGCTTCCCGGCGAAGCTGACCCGCGTGCTGTACGAGCGCTTCACCGCCGGAAAGCCCGGCCTGGTGATCCTCTCCTGCGAGCTGATCGACAACAACGGCAAGGAGCTGCAGAAGTGCGTCAACCAGTCCATCGACGACTGGAAGTTGTCCGAGGACTTCCGCAAGTGGGTCAATGAGGAGAACACCTTCTGCTCCACGCTGGTGGACCGCATCGTGCCCGGCCGCATCCGCGACCCCAAGGAGGTCGAGCGCCTGAACGTCGCCAACGGCTACGAGGACCCGCTGACCGACGTGGGCGAGGTGTTCGGCGTGTGGGTCATCGAGGGCCCCGACGGCCTGGAGGACAAGCTGCCCTTCAAGAAGGCCGGCGTGAACGTGATGGTGGTGCCGGACGTCACCCCCTACAAGAAGCGCAAGGTGCGCATCCTCAACGGCGCGCACACCGGCTTCGTGCTGGGCGCCTACCTGGCGGGCTACGACATCGTGCGCGACTGCATGCACGACCCCGTCATCCTCGGCTACATGAACAGGATGCTCTACGACGAGGTCATCCCCACCCTGCCCCTGGACAAGGAGGACCTGAAGAACTTCGCCGCGGCGGTGCAGGACCGCTTCAACAACCCCTTCGTAAACCACGAGCTGATGAGCATCTCGCTGAACTCCACCAGCAAGTGGCGCGCCCGCAACATGCCCACCTTCCTGGATTATGTCAAGGAGAAGGGCAAGCTGCCGACGTACCTGACCACCTCCTTTGCGATGTACATCGCGTTCTACTCCAACGACATCCAGGCGCTGACCGACAAGGGCCTGGTGTGCAAGCGGCCCAACGGCGACGAATACACCGTGAGCGACGACCGCTGGGTGCTGGAGTTCTACTACGCCCACAAGGACGACAGCCCGGAGGACCTGGTCCACGCCGTGATGACCAACACCGACATGTGGGGCCAGGACCTGACCCAGGTGCCCGGCTTCGAGGCCGAGGTGGTGCGCATCCTGAAGCTCATCCGCAAGGACGGCGCGCTGGCGGCGTACAAGGCCACCCTGTAACCCCATACGCTCGGGCTTGCCGCCGGATATCGGCGGCAGCCCGATTTGTGTCCATAAACAGGAAGGCAGGCGATCATCCATATGAGTAAGCTTGAACGGTTCGAGGTCGTCCTCAAGGAGGGCAATGGCCTGACCGAAGCGGGTCAGGTTATGATTCTGCGGGACAAGGAGACCGGCGTTCAATACCTTTGGGTCAAGTCCGGCTATGCAGGCGGCCTTTCGCCACTTTTGGACAGCGACGGCAAGCCTCTGATCGACTGACTTACCGTACCCCATCGACCATTGGAGAAACAACGGCATGAATAAGATTGTACAGATCACCCCCAGGGACATGGTGGCCGTGGCGCTGCAGCCGCTGCCGGCTGGCGAGGCCGTGAACTACGGCGCGGGCGAGGTGACGCCCCTTTCCGACATCCCCATGGGCCACAAGGTGGCGCTGCGGGACATCAAAAAGGGCGAGCCGGTCATCAAGTACGGCTTCCCCATCGGCGAGGCCACCGGGGACATCCCCAAGGGCGGCCACGTGCACAGCCACAACCTGCACACGCTGCTCTCCGGCGCCCACGACTACGAATACCACCCCACCCACCCGGCGCTGGAGAAGCGCGAGCCCGTCACCTTCATGGGCTACCCCCGCAAAGTCGGCCGCCCGGGCATCCGCAACGAGCTGTGGATCATCCCCACGGTGGGCTGCGTGAACGACATCGCCAAGGCCCTGGCCGAGAAGGCGCAGAAATTCGTCGGCGGGCCCATCGAGGGCGTGTACGCCTTCCCCCACCCCTACGGCTGCTCCCAGATGGGCGGCGACCAGGAAAACACCCGCCAGGCGCTGGC
>JAZSAA010000431.1:0-2448 GCA_045601625.1 Clostridia bacterium
ACCAGAAGGACACCAGGATCGCCGCGCCCGCCGGGTTGATGTTGGCCAGCACCGCCAGCTCCACGATGGGCACCACCGCCAGGCCCGCCACCGCGGGGCCGGAGGGGATGAGGATGTGGATGCAGCACACCAGGAACGAGATCAGCAGGAAGATGGCGAAGGAGGGCCAGTTCGTCGCGCCGCCCAGGGTGACGGTGATCAGCCACCTGGCCGCGCCGGTGGCCAGCGTGGCGTCGGCCAGCGCGCCCACCGAGCCCACCATGAAGGTGGCGTCCCAGCCGCCCTTCTGGGAGTATTCCTGCCAGCTGAGCACCTCGATGCCGGGGAACATGAACAGGCAGGTGCCCATCAGCGCCACGCAGGTGGTGTTCAGCACCGGCACCCAGGAGGAGGCGATCCACGCCACGAACATGGCCGCGATCACCGCCAGGGCCTTCTTTTCACGGGTGGTCAGGGGGCCCGCGCCGTGGACCATCTTTTCGGCCTCGGCCATGGCCTCGTCGGAGATGTCCTCGGGCCTGTGCACGAAGGTGATCCACAGCGACACCAGCACGATCACCAGCAGGCCGATGGGGTAGCCCTGGAGCATCCACTTCAGGAAGGTCACGGGCCGGCCGATCTCGGCCAGGTAGTTCATGGCGATGATGTTGGTCGGGCCGCCGGCGGGAGTCATGTAGCCGCCCACCACCGAAGCCGCCGGTATGGCGATCATCAGGCACTTGCCCAGGTTGGACGTGCCCGGCTTCGGGTCGCCGTTGGCCTTCAAAACCGCCAGGCCCAGCGACGCGAACAGCGCGCAGGTGGGAATGTTGGACATGATCGACGACAGCAGCGCCGTGCCGATGCCGAAGCCCACCACCAGCTTCCGGGGCGATTTCTTCGCCCACTGCATGATCATGCCCGCGATGCGGGTGGGGATGGTGGTGGAGGCCATGGCCGTGGTGATGGACATGGTGCCCACCATGAAGAAGAACACCGAGCCGCCGAAGCCCTTGAACATGTCGTTCGGCGACAGGATCTTCATAAACACCAGCAGCGTGGCCATGAAGATGCCGGTGACCGCCATGTTCATGGTCTCCGTCACCCACAGCACGATGGCGGCGAGTATGATGCCGAAGGACTGCATGCCCGCCCGGGTGAGGCCCTCGGGACAGGGCAGGAAGCTCGAGAGCAGGATCAGCGCCGCGGCGATGAGCAGGAACAGGGTCTTCCGCTGGCTTTTCATGTCATCCATCCTTCTTCCCACGTTAACGATAATAACTGTATATTAACATTTTAATATTTTTCCTCGCTTTGTCAATCCGCGATTTGCGGGAATTTTACATTGACATTGCTGCAAAATGTAGTATAATCATAAGGTCAATAGTTGAACAAAGGCATGGCATCGACAGGAAACGCGGCGAAGAACCCCTCCGGCCCGTCTGCGCCGGGCCACCGTCCACGGGCCTGCCGGCCCCATCTTGCTGAAAACAGTCCACTGGACTGTTCTCCGGGCGCCCGATGCCCCTTTCAGGGGAGGCCGGAAGGGTAGCGCCGCGTAGCCGCGGGGGCTCCTGCCGACATGCTTGAACAGGAGGGGATGGCGATGCGCTACACCGTGCCCATCGTGGTGGAGAAGGCGCTGGCGCTGCTGGACGTGCGGCCGCTGGCGGTCCACTACGCCGACGACTGCGATATAAACGGCTTCTCCCCAAACTACCGGGAGCGTGGCCGGCAGGACCTGCTCTGGCTCCAGGACAACTCCGGGGGCGCGCGGCCCTACGCCGCCTGCGGGGCCCGGCACTGCGTGTACATCCCCTCCCGGGCCGAGGAGACGGGCGGCCTGCCGGAATGCGCCCCCGGCCGGTCGCTGGTGGTGCTGCCGCGGACGGTGTCCCTTCGGCAGCTGGCGGCGGCGCTGGAGGCCTGCTTCGCCTTCTACAACGACTGGGGCGACGCGCTGCTGGACGTGCTGCGCCGGGGTGGGGACTGGTTCGCGCTGCTGGAGGCGGGCCACCGGGTGCTGGACAACCCGATGATCATCTACAGCCGCAGCATGCGGATACTGGCCTACACCGTGGACGACGGCCCCGCCGACGCCATCTGGACCGACACCGTGCGCGACGGCGTGGCCCGGGTGGATTCCCAGCGACAGGCCGAGGAGCTGATGAGCTTCCTGGCCGAGGTGGAGCGCCACGACGCCCCCTTCCGCCACCAGGGCGAGGGCATGAGCACGCCGTTCTGGTCGGCCCCGGTGCTGGTGGACGGCCGCCGCCGGGGCATGGTGAACGTGGTGGAGGAGCGCCGCCCCCTCAGCCGGGGCGACCGGGACCTGCTGCGCTTCTTTTCGGGCTTCGTGGCCATACGGATGGCCTCGGCGGGCTTCGGCGCGCCGGTGCCGGACGCCGTGCCCCGCCAGCTGATGCTGGACCTGCTGGCCGGGGACATCGCCTCCCGGGACCACCTGAA
>JAZSAA010000432.1:0-9910 GCA_045601625.1 Clostridia bacterium
GCGGTACAAATCCTGACGGATTTGTTTGATTAAAGGGAAACGGCAGAGATTTCAACGTTTCTCGATTCTTTGAATCAAAAGAAATCCGCAAGGATTTCCTCCTCCACTAACCACTAAATGCTAAATACTAAATACTGAATTATGATTTGTCGCCCCGCGACAAATCAGAATTTTCCCCTGCCTGAACGGCTACGAACACGAATACGAATAGGAGGGTATGAAACGCTATGCCGAAGATTACATTTATGGGCGCGGGCTCTACGGTGTTTGCCAAGAACGTGTTGGGCGACAGCATGATGACCCCGGCGCTGGAGCAGAGCACCATCGCGCCGTACGACATCGACGCCACCCGCCTCGACGAATCCGCCGCGATGCTGGAGGCCATCAACCGCAACAACGGCTCGAAGGCCCATATTGAAAAATACCTGGGCGTGGAGAACCGCCGGGCCGCGCTGAAGGGCGCGAGCTACGTGGTCAACGCCATACAGGTGGGCGGCTATGATCCCTGCACCATCACCGATTTTGAAATCCCGAAGAAGTACGGCCTGAAGCAGACCATCGCCGACACCCTGGGCGTGGGCGGCGTGTTCCGGGCCCTGCGCACCATCCCGGTGATGCTGGACTTCGCCCGGGACATGGAGGCGGTCTGCCCCGACGCCTGGCTGCTGAACTACACCAACCCCATGGCCATGCTCACAGGCGCGATGCTGCGGCTGACGAATGTGAAGACCGTGGGCCTGTGCCACAGCGTGCAGGTGTGCGCGTCCACGCTGCTCAAGGAGCTGGGCATGCCCTACGACGATACCGTGCAGTGGAAGATCGCAGGCATCAACCACCAGGCCTGGCTGCTGGAGCTTACGAAGGACGGCCAGGACCTGTACCCTGAGGTGAAGCGCCGCGCGCTGCTGTACAACCAGGGCAAGCTGGATATCGGCACCATGGATGAGCGCATCGCCAGCCTCACCGAGGGCGAGGAGCTGCCCGGAAAGTGGATCGAGCGCCTGAAGGAGGAGTACGAGCTGTACAGGACCCGGGGCGTCCACGGGGACATGGTGCGCCTGGAGCTGATGCGCCGCTTCGGCTACTACATCACCGAGTCCAGCGAGCACAATTCCGAGTACTGCCCCTGGTTCATCAAGGGGCGCTACCCCGAGCTGATCGACCGGTTCAACATACCGCTGGACGAGTATCCCCGCCGCTGCATCCACCAGATCCAGGAGTGGAAGGAGCGGGGTCACGAGCTGACGAAGGACCCCACGCTGACCCACAAGCGCACCCACGAGTACGCAAGCTACATCATGGAGGCCATGGAGACCGGCGTGCCCACGAAGATCGGCGGCAACGTGCTGAACAACGGCCTGATCACCAACCTGCCCCGCAACGCCTGCGTGGAAGTGCCCTGCCTGGTGGACAGGAACGGCGTACAGCCCACGTACATCGGCGACCTGCCGGAGCAGTGCGCCGCGCTGAACCGCACCAACATCAACGTGCAGCTGCTGACCATCGAAGCCGCCCGCACGCTGAAGAAGGACTATATCTACCAGGCCGTCATGCTCGATCCCCACGCCGGCGCGGAGCTGTCCATCGACGACATCGTGGCCATGTGCGACGAGCTGATCGAGGCCCACGGGGACTGGCTGCCCAAGTATCACTGATCGGGAGGATGTTGACAAATGAGCGTGGATCGGACCATCGCGGGGCTGGCGCAATACGGCGTCCAGCGGGGACTGATTGAGGAGTGCGACCGGGTCTATACGGTCAACCGGCTGCTGGAGGCGCTGGGGCTGGACAGCTACGCGGAGGCGGAGCCCGTCGAGGCACCGCTGGAGGATATGCTGGGGACGCTGCTGGACGACGCCGTGGCCCGCGGGGCTTGCGAAGGCGACGTCACCAGCCGCGACCTGCTGGACACGCGGCTGATGGGCGCGCTGACGCCGCCGCCCCGTGAGGTGCGGGCGAAATTTGCCGCGCTGTACGAAAAATCCCCCCGCGAAGCCACGGACTGGTACTATCGGTTCTCCCAGGACACCGATTACATACGCCGCTACCGCATCAAAAAGGACGTGCGCTGGCTGACGGCGACGGAATACGGCGACCTGGTCATCACCATCAACCTGTCGAAGCCGGAGAAGGACCCCAAGGCCATCGCCGCGGCGAAGAACGCGCCTCAGTCCGGCTATCCCAAGTGCCAGCTGTGCCTCGAAAACGAGGGCTACGCCGGCCGGATGAACCATCCGCCGAGGCAGAACCACCGCGTCATCCCGGTGACCATCGCCGGAAACCGCTGGTTTATGCAGTACAGCCCCTATGTCTATTACAACGAGCACTGCATCGTGTTCAACGCGAAGCACACCCCGATGGTGATCGACCGGTCGGCCTTCCTGAAGCTGCTGGATTTCGTGACCGAATTCCCGCACTACTTCGTGGGCAGCAACGCCGACCTGCCCATCGTGGGCGGCAGCATCCTCAGCCACGAGCACTTCCAGGGCGGCCATTTCACCTTCCCGATGGAGGTGGCCCCGGTGGATAAGGAAATCAGCTTTAAGGGTTACGGGGACATCCGCGCGGGCATCGTCAAGTGGCCGATGAGCGTGATCCGCCTGACTGGCGCGGATCGGGAGCGCCTGGCGGACCTGGCGGACAAGATCCTGGGCAAATGGCGGGGCTATACCGACGAGGCGGCCTTCATCTTCGCCGAGACGGAGGGCGTGCCCCACAATACCATCACGCCCATCGCCCGGCGCAGGGGCGGGGATTACGAGCTGGACCTGGTGCTGCGCAACAACATCACCACCGACGCGCACCCGCTGGGCGTGTATCACCCCCACGCGGAGCTGCACCACATCAAGAAGGAGAACATCGGCCTGATCGAGGTCATGGGCTTGGCCGTGCTGCCAGCGCGGCTGAAGGGCGAGCTCTCGGCGCTGGCTGACGCGCTGGTTAAAGGCGCGCCCCTGACCGGCGCGCTGGAGAAGCACGCGCCCTGGGCGGAGGCCTTGAAGGCGAAATACAGCTTCACCGCCGAAAATGTCGAAGAGGTCCTGAAGGCCGAGGTGGGCGCGGTGTTCGCCCGGGTGCTGGAGCACGCGGGCGTCTACAAGCGCGACGCCAACGGCAGCGCCGCGTTTATGCGGTTCATACGCTCCGTCGGCGGGGAGGCGCGGCCCTGAAGGCCGCGCCCGGCCGGGAATTCGGGCCCGGACGGGAGCCTATTGGCGTATTCACACTCCAAAAGGCTCCCTCCCCGAGGAAGCTGGCACGCGAAGCGTGACTGAGGGAGTGGTACTCTGAGCTGTAACCGTGCAGAGAAAGATTGAATGCCAGCGGTGTTTTGGATGTGGACATCCGCCCGTAAGTACGGTATAATTGTAGTAATACGATCACAGGAGGTATACCATGAGCGATTATCCGGGCAAGGACACCTTCAAGCTGGGCTTCGGCCTGATGCGGCTGCCCAAGAACGCCGACGGCACGATCGACATTCCCCAGGTCTGTCAGATGGCAGACCGCTTTATCGCGGCGGGCGGAACCTACTTTGACACCGCCTACGTCTACGACAACGGCGCCAGCGAAGCGGCGCTGAAGGCCGCGGTGGTCGACCGCTACCCCAGGGACGCCTTCACCGTCGCCACGAAGCTGAACGCCTGGCTGCAGTGCCACGACGAGGCCAGCGCCAAGCAGCAGTTCTATACCAGCCTGGAGCGCACGGGCGCGGGCTACTTTGACTATTACCTGCTTCACGCGCTGCAGCGGAACAACTACAAAAAGTACGACGAGTACCACATCTGGGACTTTGTGAAGGAGATGAAGGCCAGGGGCCTGATCAAACACTACGGCTTCTCCTTCCATGCGGACCCGGAGCTGCTGGAGGAGCTGCTCAACGCCCATCCCGACGTGGAGTTCGTCCAGCTCCAGATCAACTACGCGGACTGGGAGAACCCCGGCGTGGCCTCGAAGCGCAACCTCGAGATCTGCAAGGCTCACGGCAAGCCCGTCACGGTCATGGAGCCGGTGAAGGGCGGCGTGCTTGCGGACCCCATCCCCAGCGTGAAGGAGATCCTGCGCGCGGCCAACCCCGACGCCTCGTTCGCCTCCTGGGCGATACGGTTCGTGGCCAGCCAGGACAACATCCTCACGGTGCTCTCCGGCATGAGCAACCTGGCCCAGATGGATGACAACCTGTCCTTCATGAAGGACTTCAGGCCCCTGGACGCGGACGAGCAGCGGGCGATCCACAAGGCCCAGTTCGCGCTGGACGCGGACAAGTCGATCCCGTGCACGGGCTGCCGCTACTGCACCGAGGGGTGTCCGATGGGCATTCCCATCCCGGATATCTTCACCGTGGCCAACCGCCGCAAGGGCAGCCCGGAATTCAGGGTGAAGCGGGAGTATTCCATCGTCACCCAGGACAAGGGAAAGGCCAGCGAGTGCGTCCAGTGCGGCCAGTGCGAGGGCGCGTGTCCCCAGCATCTGCCGATCATCAGCCTGCTGGAGCAGTTCAGGGCCCTGGAGGCGTAGCGGGCGGCCCCGTCACGCCCCGTTCGGCGGCATGACACACTTTAATATGAGACAGAAAAGATCCTTCGATGCGCTCAGGATGACAACGGCGCGCAAACGTGTCATCCCCAGCGCGGCGAAGGATCTTCAACATTTTCACCAGAACGGTATAAACCCCCCGTTCCGGGACACCCTCGCTATGAGGGGAGGCGGGTCGATGGGCGGCAAACCGACGGATTCGGAACGGAAGCGGGCGATGGGGGAGCGGCTCTGGCTGCTCTACTATAACGAGGCGCTTTTTCAGGCAGGAATGATTACCGAGGACGAGCGCAACCGCATGGTCAATCGCATCGACGCCCGCGGCAGCCAATTATTGGCAGGGGGGATTCGTTGACGGGCTCCGGGGAAAGGGACTATAATGGCGTCAGGATCACGATACCCTGGAGGCGGCTATGGACATACTGAACGCAAGGCAGATGCTTCGGACCAGGACCATCTATGACATCCCGCTGCGGGTGACGTACTACGCACGGGTGTCGTCGGAGTCGGACGAGCAGCTGAATTCACTGGGCAACCAGGTGGCGTACTACGAGAGCCTGATCAAAAAGAACCGGGCCTGGACGTTCGTCCCCGGCTATATCGACGAGGGCCTGTCGGGCATATCGACGCGGAAGCGGGAGAATTTCCACCGGATGATCGCGGACGGCCGGGACGGCCGCTTCGACATGGTCATCACCAAAGAGATCACCCGCTTCGCCCGAAACACGCTGGATTCCATACAGTATACCCGGCAGCTGCTGGGCGACGGGGTGGCCGTGTTCTTCCAGAACGACAACATCAACACCCTGGACGAGGATTCCGAGCTTCGGCTGACCATCATGTCGGGCATCGCCCAGGACGAGCTGCGCAAGCTGTCCAGCCGCGTGAAGTTCGGCCACCAGCAGGCCATCAAGTCGAAGGTGGTGCTGGGGAACAGCCGCATCTTCGGCTACCGCAAGGACAACAGGCGGCTGGTGATCGACGAGGAGCAGGCACCCATGGTGCGGGAGCTGTTCGAGCTCTACGCCACCGGCCGCTACAGCATGAAGCAGATCGAGGACCTGTTCTGGCAGAGGGGCTACCGCAACCTGAACGGCAACCGCATCTCCCACGTCACCATGTCCAACATGATCTCCAACCCCAAGTACAAGGGCTGGTATGCCGGGAACAAGGTGAAGGTGGTGGACATGTTCACCAAAAAGCAGAAGTTCCTGCCGCCGGAGGAGTGGGTGACGTTCCGGGACGAGACCGGCCAGATCGTGCCGGCCATCGTGTCCGAGGCGCTGTGGAACGCCGCCAATGCGGTGCTTCGCAGGCGCAGCGAGGACGTCAGGAACCGGCGGGGAATCTGCAACCACGCGAACCTGCTCACGGGCAAGCTCTACTGCGCCTGCTGCGGGCAGCCCTACTACCGCAAGGAATCCAGGGACGCCCGCGGGCGGCGCAACAGCAGGTGGGTCTGCTCCGGCAAGATCAAAAACGGGAAGGATGCCTGCCCGTCCTTCGCCATCTACGAGTCCGAGCTCAAGCCGCTGCTCTACGAGGTGTTCCGGGACACCCGCGCGGACGCGGACGCCATGGCGGAGGAATACGTTCGGCTCTATGCCGAAATGACCGATCGCAACCAGCTTCCCGCCCGCGTCGCGGAGCATGAGAAACGGATCGACAACGCCGGCAGGAAGAAGTCCAAGCTGTTGCAGCTGAGCGTGGACGGCATGATCTCCGACCGGGATTTCAAAGCGATGACCGAGCAATGCAACGCCGAGATCGCCGAGGCCGAGGCACAGATCGAGGAACTGAACGGCCGGCTTCAATCCGGCGAGGCCTTTCGGGAGAAGATCGACGCCATCCGCCGCGTGCTGGCCGAGGCCCAGAGGGACGCCGCCGGGGGCGTCATCGGCCGGGAATTCGTGGAGCGGTACATCGACAGGATCGTCGTGACCCCGGAGGGCGGGAACGGAATGCGGCTGGACATACGCATATTCACCGGTGAAATCGAAGAAAAGGCGCTGGGGCGGCACCCGGGTTCCGCGGGTAACACGTTCAAGAAGATGATCGAGGCCCAGGAGCGCCAGATGAGCGGCGGTTCCCGCTACTGATCCTCCGCGGACCCAGCGCCCTTTGTCCCGGCCAATCCGGGGCGAGGGGCCTTTTTGCGCCGGGCAGCCGGTAAACATACGATTACAATACCGTTCAGAGTTTCGGCTGAGATTGACGAAAACGGCGAATTGAAGTATAATTGGAAATAGTTTATATTCCAAAGGATGCGAAAATACTTGCGACAGGGAACCGGGGAAAGAAACAGAATGGATGCCGGCAGCGGAAGGCGCATAAGCCGCTGGATGATCAGGTCGGTCCCGCTGATGCTGTACGACTTCGTGGCGGTGTGCGGGGCTTATTTCCTCGCGCTCTACCTGCGCTTCGACTGCGTCTACAGCTCCATACAGACGCGGTACATCGTCCCGTACAAGAGCTTTATACTGCCCTGCGCGGCGCTGAGCGTCGTGGTGTTCATACTCGCCCGGATGTACAACAGCATGTGGCGCTATGCCAGCTACACGGAATTCGCCCGCACGCTGGCCGGCTCGCTGATCGCTTCGGCGCTGCACACGGTGCTGATCACGGTGCTGTACCGGCGAATGCCGATCTCCTATTACCTGATGGGCGCCGTGTTCCAGTTCGCGCTGCTGATCGGCGCGCGCTTCGGGTCACGGTTCGTGCACGTGTTCCTGCGGCGTCACGAGACCGTGGCGCCGGGGGCGAAGCGGATCATGCTGATCGGCGCGGGCAACGCCGGGCAGATGATCCTGCGGGAGATGACCCTGGCGTCGGAGGTCAGCGACCGGGTGGTCTGCATCATCGACGACGACACCAAGAAGTGGCACCGCACGCTGTTCGGCATTCCCGTGGTCGGCGGCCGGGATGACATCCTGGAGAGCGTGAAGCGCTATAAAATCGACGAGATCTTCCTGGCGATCCCCAGCGCCACCGCGGAGCAGCGCCGGGACATCCTGGCCATATGCAGCGAGACCGACTGCAAGCTGAAGCAGCTGCCGGGGCTGTACCAGTTCGTGGTGGGGCAGGCGACGGTGAGCGCCATGAAGGACGTTTCCGTGGAGGACCTGCTGGGTCGCGAGCCGATTCGCACCGACATGCGCGAGGTGTACGACTTCATCAACGGCAAGACGGTCCTGGTGACCGGCGGCGGCGGGAGCATCGGCTCGGAGCTGTGCCGCCAGATCGCCGCCCACAGCCCGAAGCAGCTGATCATACTCGACATCTACGAGAACAGCGCCTATTCCATACAGCTGGAGCTGCGGGAGAAATACCCCGACCTGAACCTGGAGACCATCATCGGCTCGGTGCGGGACAGCCGGCGCATGTTCGAGGTGTTCGAGACCTACCGCCCCCAGGTGGTCTACCATGCGGCGGCCCACAAGCACGTGCCGCTGATGGAGGACAGCCCCTGCGAGGCCATCAAGAACAACGCTATCGGCACCTACAAGACCGCCTACGCGGCAATGGTGCACGGCTGTGAGCGCTTTGTGCTGATCTCCACCGACAAGGCGGTGAATCCCACCAACGTCATGGGGGCATCGAAGCGGCTGTGCGAAATGATCATACAGTCCTTTGACATGAAGATCAAGGCGGGGAAGGCCCACGAGATCCCCCAGCTGTTCACCCACGACGGCACGGAGAACGCGGACAAGGACGGCACCGGCCGGGTGTTCAGGGATGTCAAAACCGAGTTCGTGGCGGTGCGCTTCGGCAACGTGCTGGGCAGCAACGGCTCGGTGATCCCCATCTTCAAGCGCCAGATCGAAAAGGGCGGCCCGGTGACCGTCACCCACCCGGACATCGTGCGCTATTTCATGACCATCCCCGAGGCGGTGAGCCTGGTGATGCTGGCGGGGGTCTACGCCAGGGGCGGCGAGATCTTCGTGCTGGACATGGGCAGCCCGATGAAGATCGACACGCTGGCGCGGAACCTGATCAAGCTGTCGGGCTTCAAGCCGGACGTGGACATCAAGATCGTATACACGGGGCTGAGACCCGGCGAGAAGCTGTATGAGGAGAAGCTCATGGCCGAGGAGGGCCTGCAGAAGACCGACAACGATCGCATCCACATCGGCAACCCGATCCGATTCGACGAGGACAAATTCCTGAACGGCATGGAGGCGCTGATGCTCGCGGCCTACGCCAACCAGGGCAACATCCGCCAGCTGGTGATGGAAAGGGTTTCCACCTACTGCCCGGAGGGGGAGCCGGCCGGGATCGAGCGAAAGAGCGCATAAAAACCAGTATAAAACAAACGAGCGTCCGCGCGTTAGCGCGGGCGCATTATTTTAAGGAGGATTGTCAGAAGCTCTCCAGCAGCTTGACGGCGTCGTCAGCGTAGGCGTCCAGCAGCTTCCGGGTCTTGGCCGGGTCGTCGGAGACGGCGTTGATGTACAGCTTGATCTTCGGCTCGGTGCCGGAGGGGCGCACGCAGACCCAGGCCTTGTTTTCCAGCTCGAAGTAGAGCACGTTGCTCTTGGGCAGGGTCAGGATCTCGGTATCGAGGTCGGCGGTGATGCGCAGGCTGCTCTGGTAGTCGCGCATGGCGACAACCTTTTCGCCGGCGAAGGCCCTCGGCGGGTTGAGGCGCAGGGAGGCCATGACGGTCTTCATCTGCTCCAGGCCGTCCTTGCCGGGCAGTACGAAGGAGGCCACCTTGTCGCCATAATAGCCGTACTGCTCGTAGAGCATGTCGATGGCGTCCACCAGGGTCTTGTTGTACTTTTTCTTGTACCAGCTGGCGGCTTCGGCGATCAGCAGGCAGGCGTTGACGCCGTCCTTGTCGCGCACGTCGGTGCCGGACAGGAAGCCGAAGCTCTCCTCGAAGCCGAACATGAAGGTGTTGCAGCCGGTGGCCTCGAACAGCTGGATCTGCTCGGCGATGTACTTGAAGCCGGTGAGCACCTTGATCATCTTCACGCCGAAGCTTTCGCAGATGGCGTTGGCCATGTTGGTGGACACGATGGTGGAAACCGCGGCGGCGTTGGCGGGCAGCTCGCCCCGCTCCTTCTTTTGGGAGAGGATGTAGTGCAGCAGTATGCAGCCGATCTGGTTGCCGTTGAGCAGCTTGGGGCCGTTCTCGGTCATGCAGGCGATGCCCACGCGGTCGCAGTCGGGGTCGGTGCCCACGCACAGGTCGGCACCCAGCTCCTGCTGCATCTTCAGCGCCAGCTCAAAGGCGCGGGGGTCTTCGGGGTTGGGCACGGGCACGGTGGGGAAGTTGCCGTCGGGCAGCTCCTGCTCCTTGACCACGTACACGTGCTTCATGCCGATCTCCTCGAGCATGCGGCGCACCGGGATGTTGCCGGAGCCGTGC
>JAZSAA010000433.1:0-2042 GCA_045601625.1 Clostridia bacterium
CCACTGCGCCATCTGGAAGGCCAACGACGGCTGGACCGGCGACCCCTACTGGCAGCAGTGACACGCGCTTCCCTCCCGTAGCGGCGGCAATCTGCCGCCACCGGTATCTCCCCGTAGCGGCGGCGTCGCGCTGCCATCGGCATCCCAGACACCGGGAACCGTTGGCGGCGCGGGCGCCGCCGTTGCATTCCTCCCATTGCCGTCGCCCGCCATCCCGAATTTGGCAAAAAGAATTATGTAATATTATCGTAATATGCCATAATATTTTCTACATATCCATCTTGACATTTGCGCCCGCTTGCATTATAGTAAAGGATGAAACATAAGCTGCCCTGTAGGCAGGGCGAAGGGGGCGCGAAATGTCGATTTATGAATACCGTCCCCTGCTGATATTCTCCGTGGTCATCGCCGCCTGCTTCGGCGCGGTGGCGGGTTCGTTTTTGAACTGCGTCGCCTGGCGCATCGTGCACGGCGAGCCCTTCGTGAAGGGCCGCAGCCACTGCCCCCACTGCCAGCATGTGCTGGGGCCGCTGGAGCTGGTGCCGGTGCTCAGCTGGCTGGCCCAGAAGGGCCGCTGCAAGGCGTGCGGCGAGAAGATCTCCGCCCGCTACCCCGTCACCGAGCTGGTGTTTGCCCTGGTGACGGTGCTGTGCCTGCTGCGCTTCGACCTGACGGCGGTTTTCGTTCGCAACCTGATATTTCTGGGCTGCCTGTTCCTGCTGACGCTGACGGACCTGGACGCCATGATCATCCCCGACGGCTGCCACATCGTGGCCGCGCTGGCTTGGCTGGCGGCGCTGCCCTTCGTGGGCATGGCCCGGGGCGAGATCATCGCCCACCTGGTCGCCGGCCTCGCGCTGGGCGGCGGGCTGCTGCTGATCTCCCTGGCCATGGACAGGATCATGGGCCGGGACACGCTGGGCGGCGGCGACATCAAGCTGATGGCCGTGGTGGGCCTGTATCTCGGCCCCATCGGCGCGCTGTTCGCGCTGGTGCTGGCCTGCGTGATCGGGCTGCTGTTCCACGCCCTGCGGCGCGGCGACGGCGCGCGCCCGTTCCCCTTCGGCCCCTCCATCGCCATCGCCGCGGCGGCCATGCTGCTGTACGGCGCGCCGCTGGTGGCCTGGTACCGGGGGCTTTTGATGTAATACTTAGCACCGGCCGTAGCGGCGGCGCCTGCGCCGCCACCTGTTGCCGGGAAAATGGCGGCAATCGCGCCGCCGCGGGAGGTTGACCCATGGCAAAGACGATATTGGGCATCGACATCGGTCACGACCAGCTGAAGCTGGCCCTGGTGAAGGGCAAGCGCGTGCTTCGGGTGGCCACTGCCGACATGCCGGAAAACCTGCTGCGGGAGAACCGCATCACCTCCCGGGAATCCATGGCCGAGCTGCTGCGCAATACGATGAAGCAGAACAAGCTGCGCGCCAACCACGCGGCCTTCGTGCTGCCCAACGAGGCGGTGTTCATCAAGAACGTGGAAATCCCGCCCATGACCGCGGACCAGCTGGAGTACAACCTGCCCTTTGAATTCAACGACTACATCACCGGCGACCGCAAGGAGTACGTGTTCGACTACGCCGTGGTCTCCAGCCCCGACGACAAGGCCCCCGAGGCCGAGGCCGACGGCGTCGCCCCCGAGGGCGAGGAAGCCGAGGCCCCCGAGCCCATCATGGAGCTGCTGGCCGTGGGCGCGCCCCGCGCGCTGCTGGAGGACGCCCAGGACACCCTGCGCAAGGCGAGCCTGCGCCTGGTGCGCTCCGCCCCGGCCCTGTGCAGCTATATCGACCTGATCCGCGCCCAGAAGGAATTCCTGTCCGGCTTCGGCGACGAATACGGCATACTGGACCTGGGCTACCGGTCCATCCGCATGAAGTCGGAGGCCAAGCGGTCTTAGGAAGACAACTGCTGGTAACATCTCCTTGGCACACAGAACGACATGGCTACGATCCGACTTCCTGACCCGCGCCCAGAAGGAATTCCTGTCCGGCTTCGGCGACGAATACGGCATACTGGACCTGGGCTACCGGTCCATCCGCATG
>JAZSAA010000434.1:0-2232 GCA_045601625.1 Clostridia bacterium
AGCGGGGCATCGCCACCCGCGTGCCGGTGTGGGACGCGGGCAAGTGCATCCAGTGCAACAAGTGCAGCTACGTCTGCCCTCACGCGGTGATAAGGCCCTACCTGGTCAATGACGCCGAGAAGGCCGATGCCCCCGCGGGCGTCAGCGTCGTGCCCGCCAAGGGCAGGCAGGCCGCGGGCCTCGGCTTCACGATGGCCGTCAGCAACCTGGACTGCACCGGCTGCGGCTCCTGCGCCAACGTCTGCCCGGCCAAGGCCCTGGCCATGACCCCCGTCGCCGATGCCCCCGACACCCGCGCCCAGTGGGACTGGGCCCTGAAGCTGTCCGACAAGGGCGCCCTCTTCGACCCCTACACCGTCAAGGGCAGCCAGTTCCGCCAGCCGCTGTTGGAGTTCAGCGCCGCCTGCGCGGGCTGCGGCGAGACGCCCTACGCCAAGCTGCTGACCCAGCTGTACGGCGACCGGGTGTACTGGGCCAACGCCACCGGCTGCTCCCAGGCCTGGGGCTCGGCCATGCCCGGCATCCCCTACACCGTGAACCGCTGCGGCAGGGGCCCGGCCTGGTCCAACTCGCTGTTTGAAAACAACGCCGAGTTCTCCCTGGGCATGGTGCTGGCCGTGCAGCAGCAGCGGGACGCCCAGTGCCGCAGGGTGGTCGCTTACCGCGAAGCCCACGGCGATGACAGCGCGGTGAAGGTGGCCATCGACAACTGGCTTTCCACCTACGGCGACATCGACCTCAACGGCGAATACGCCGAAAAGCTGATCGCCATGCTGGAAAAGCAGGGCGACGACGCCGCGAAGGCCATCCTGCGCCACAGGGACATGCTGGCAAAGAAGACCTTCTGGATGTACGGCGGCGACGGCTGGGCCTACGACATCGGCTTCGGCGGCCTGGACCACGTGGTGGCCAGCGGCGAGAACGTCAATGTGCTGGTGGTGGACACCGAGGTCTACTCCAACACCGGCGGCCAGTCCTCCAAGGCGACCCCCGTGGGCGCGGTGGCCCAGTTCGCCGCCAGCGGCAAGAAGCGGCCCAAAAAGGACCTGGGCGGCATGCTGATGACCTACGGCAACGTGTACGTGGCCCAGGTGGCCATGGGCGCGGACAACGCCCAGCTGGTGAAGGCCCTGAAGGAGGCCGAGCACTTCGACGGCCCCAGCGTGGTGATCGCCTACGCCCCCTGCCAGAGCCACGGCCTGAAGTGCGGCATGGCGAAGGTGCAGGACGAGATGAAGCGGGCCGTGGAGGCCGGCTACTGGCACCTGTACCGCTACAACCCCGACGCCGACCCGAAGTTCACCCTGGATTCCAAGGCCCCGACGATGGATTACGAGGAATTCCTGGCCGGCGAGGTCCGCTATGCCGCCCTGCGCCGCACCTTCCCCGAAAACGCCGAGGAACTGTTCAGCGAAGGCGCAAGGCTGGCGAAGGAAAGGTATGAGAAGCTGGCCCGGGAGGGAAACCGGGAATAAACCCCGCGCCGCCATCGTCCCTTCACAACCACAGCACCCCCGCCCCTGTAGCGGCGGCGCCCGCGCCGCCACGGTCCCCCCATAACAATGACACTCACGCCACCACACCCTTTTATGGCGGCGCAGGCGCCGCCGCTACAAGCATCTTCATCCCGCGAGGTATTCTCCATGTATTTTCAGCGAAAGCAGAACCGTATGCCTCACTTCGATTATTCCTCAAACGGTATATACTTCGTAACCATCTGCACTGAAAACAAAGCGTGTATCCTTGGCAAAGTAGTCAATACCGATATTGTGAAAGGCGCAATGGTTCGACTGACAGAAACAGGGCAATTGGTCCAGTATACCATCGGCAGATTGCCCACTGTCTTTCCTGGTGTGAATATTCATAACTATGTTGTTATGCCCAATCATTTACACCTGTTGATTGAATTGCATGACACAATACCTTCCCTCTCCTCCATGATAAATTACTTGAAAGGCTACGTCACCCATCGCGCTTCGGGCAGAATATGGCAGAAGTCCTTTTTCGATCACGTTATTCGGGACGAAAAGGACTATCAAACGATTTGGCAATACATCGACAACAACCCCGGAAAATGGTCGGAAGATCGCTACTACACTCTGTAGCGGCGGCGCCCGCGCCGCCATCGTCCCCTCACAACCACAGCACCCCCCGCTCCTGTAGCGGCGGCGCCCGCGCCGCCATCGCCACTCCTGCATCGATCTACAGAAGAATGCCATGGCGGCGCGGGCG
>JAZSAA010000435.1:0-4782 GCA_045601625.1 Clostridia bacterium
CCCGCGCCGCCATGATCCGACATGTATACAGAGGGGATGGAGGCGCGGGCGCCGCCGCTACAGTCCAGTGTATCTGCGTTGCGTGGGATGCCTGCGACAAGGCGTCCCCGCGGGCATTAAAACCGGTACACCACGATGCGCTCCCGGGGGCTGCGGCTGCTGAACAGGTCGTTGCAGTCGATGTCGTCGATCGGCTTCAGGTCCGGCACGGCGTCGAGGCACCGAATGTAGGCTTCCGACGGGAAATAGCAGATCACCGTCATCGGCCGGGGCGATTCCCGCCGGGACTGCCCGATCCGCCGCAGCACGCTGTCGAAGATCGCCCCGGAGAAGGGATTGAAGAAGTAAAAGACGTTCTCATCCCGAATCTCATACTGCTCGGCCCGGGCGCAGGCGAACGTGACCCGGTCGCCCAGGCGGGCGCTTCGGCGGTTCTCCACGGCGAGGTCGATCAGCTTTTGGACGTGGTCGATGCCGCCGGCGCGGCATCCGACCACGGACGCCATGAACAGGGCCACCCGCCCCTTGCCGCAGCCGTAGTCCAGCAGCCGGTCCTTCCGGCGGATGTAACCGCTGTCCGCCAGGCGACTCAGCACCGAATAGGGCGTGGGCTCGTAGGGGGAATAGTTGGGGTTGGATTCGTCCTCCCGCCCGATGGTCCTGATGTGCAGGCGCTTGTCCCATTCCCGTTCGTTCATGGCGTTTCCTTCCTTGTAGATCAGATCTGTGATACCAGTATAGCATCGATCCGCCGAATCCGTAAAGGGTCAATTGTATCGGAAAAGACGCGCATCTTTATTCGACGCGGATATGTACAACCCGCATACTGTTATGGTATACTGTTCCTTGGAATCGGAAGGACTGACGGACCGAAGAGGAGGCAATGACATGAAGCATATTCGCATCGCGATCGCTCTGCTGGTGTGCCTGGCGCTGTGCGCCTCGTCCGCGCTGGCGGCGGAGCTGACCACCAACGGCGGCGTGACGCTGGACATCGCCCAGCTGCCCCATCAGGACGAGGCCGCCCCGGCCACGGTGTACTTCATCGGGGATATCAGCGCCCAGAGCCTGGTCAGGGCCTATCAGGCGCTGTGCGTGGAGCTGCCGGGCAAGGTGGGCGTGAAGATCTCCACCGGGGAGGGCCCGAACAGCAACTACCTGCGCCCGGAGCTGATCGGCGACCTGGTGAAGCAGCTGAACGCAACCATCGTCGAGTGCAACACCGGCTACGCCGGCTCTCGCGCCTCCACCGCCATGCACATGCAGGTGGCGAAGGACCGGGGCTATACCGACATCGCCGAGGTGGACATACTGGACGCCGAGGACAGCATGGAGCTGCCGGTTGAGGGGGGCCTCCGGCTGGACGTGGACTACGTGGGCAGCCATTTCGCGAACTACGACGCCTACGTGGTGCTCAGCCACTTCAAGGGCCATTCCATGGCGGGCTTCGGCGGGGCCATCAAGAACAACTCCATCGGCTTCGGCTCGTCCGCGGGCAAGTGCTGGATCCATTCGGGCGGCGTCACCCTCACCGAAATCGACTGGGACGCCGAGCAGGACATCTTCCTGGAGTCCATGGCCGACGCGGCCAAGGCCGTGGACGCCTATATGGGCGACAACATCGTCTACATCAACGTGATGAACCGCCTGTCGGTGGACTGCGACTGCGACCCCAATCCCCACGAGCCGGACATGCACGACGTGGGCATACTGGCCTCCACCGACCCGCTGGCCATCGACCAGGCCTCCATCGACCTGGTGTACGCCATGCCGGACAGCGAGAGCCTGATCAGGCGCATCGAGAGCCGGGACGGCCTGCACACGCTGGACGCCGGCGAGGCAATCGGCCTGGGCAGCCGCACCTATAACCTGGTGGTCGTCGAATGATGGACTGGATTCGCCGGGAGGCGATTTACCTCTGGTACTACCTGGACATACAGTTCCGGCAGATCGCGCCCTACTGGGCGCTGGGCATACTGTTGGGCAGCGCGGTGTCGGTGTTCGGCAAGCGGTATATCCACGGGGCGTTTTCCAGGATCGGACAGCGCAGGCTGGGCTGGCTGGGCGTGATCCCGGCCAGCCTGCTTGGCATTGCCTCGCCGCTGTGCATGTACGGCACCATCCCCATCGCCGCGTCCTTCTCCGAGCAGGGGGTGAAGGACGACTACCTGGCCGCGTTCATGATGTCCAGCATATTGCTCAACCCCCAGCTGATTTTCTACAGCGGTGCGCTGGGGCGCACGGCGGTGGTCATCCGCTGCGTCAGCTGCTTTGTCTGCGGCTGCGTGGCGGGGTGGCTTGTCCGGCTGTTCTACAGCGGAAGGGGCATCGGCTTCTTCGACTTTTCCGGCTTTCACGAGGGCGCGGGCCGGGACACCGACCCGAACCCGCTGCTGCGGTTTTTGAAGAACGTCTGGCGCAACGTGAAGGCCACCGGCCCGATGTTCGCGCTGGGCATACTGCTGACGGCGCTGTATCAGATCCACGTGCCCGGGGACTTCGTCAGCGGCCTCTTCGGCAGGAACAACGGCTTTGCCGTGCTGATGGCGGCCACCATCGGCGTGCCGGTGTACATGTGCGGCGGGGGAACGATCCCGCTGCTGCAGCAGTGGCTGGTGGACGGCATGAGCATGGGCAGCGCGGCGGCGTTCATGATCACCGGCCCCGCCACGAAGATCACCAACCTGGGCGCCATGAAGATCGTGCTGGGGTGGAAGCGCTTTTTGCTGTACATACTCTTCTGCATGGCCTTCGCCTGGTGTACCGGCATGGTCGTCAATCTGCTGGTCTGAACAGGTATAATCAATACGTCAGGATTCATAAAATTGACTTATAACTGTAGACAAACGTTGGAATAAAATGTTATAATCAAAATGTAAAGCGCCGATGTGTGTGTCGCGGCGGGAGGGCTGACGCCGTTCCCGGAGCAGCAGTCGGCGCAAGTCCGCCACGGGCGTTTCCATGAACCCATTGCCGCACTGGAGGGAAGGTGAAGCATATGATCCCGCCGGAGATGAGAATCGCATATGAGAACAGCCCGCTTTCGTTTGTCTACTACCAGAACATCGACGGGAGGGCCGTGCCGGTACTGGCCTCCGAGGGCTTTTGCAGGAACGCGGGACAAAAGCGGGAGCACGTGATAAAGTGGCTGGAGGCCGGGCTTTTCGAGCGCATGCACCCGGACGACGTGGGCGTCGTTTCCAAGGTCAGCGACGACTTTTTGAACCAGCGGGGCCCCTATGACGTCGTGTTCCGCTGCCGCCTGGGGGAGCAGTACCACTTCATCCACGGCCACGGCAAGTGGCAGACGATGCCAGACGGGACGGAGTATGCCGTCATCGGGTACGTCAACGTCACCCAGACGAAGGAGGGCATGCTCACCCTGGAGGAAACCTATAACATGTTCCAGGAGGACCGCTTCTATACCGATCCCCTGACCGGGCTGCCCAACATCAACTACCTGCATGAATTTGCAAGCGGGAAGGCCAGCGTCATCCGCACCGAGGGCAAGACCCCGGTGATCGTGTACGCCGATGTGGAGGCCATGCAGTCCTACAACAACCAGTATGGCTTCAGGGAGGGCAACGAGCTGCTGCGGCTGATCGCCTCCGAGCTCAAGGCTCGGTTCCCGGAGGCCCTCGTGTCACGGGGCGCCGACGACCATTTCATCGTCATCACGAGCGTGGCGGACAGGGGTGAGCTGGTGGCGCGGCTGGCCAGCGCGAACAAGGCGGTTCGGCAGGCGGCGCGGGGCAACACCTCCGGCTTCCTGTCGGGCATCTGCGTGATGGGCGAGGAGGAGGCGGTGCTGGAGGGCATCGACCACGCCAAGCACGCGCTGAAGCGCCTGAACAACGACAGGACGCGCTCCTATGCCTTCTTCTCCCGGGAGGACGACGACCAGTACTGGCAGAACCGGTACATCATCGAGAACTTTGACAGGGCGCTGGCCCAGGGCTGGATCAAGGTCTATTACCAGGGCCTGTACCGGATCGAGACCCAGAAGATCGCCGCCTTCGAGGCGCTGGCCCGGTGGATCGATCCCGTGAGGGGCATGATATCGCCCGGGGCCTTCATCCCGGTGCTGCAGCGCTACCACCAGCTCTACAAGCTGGACCTGTACATGCTGGAGCAGGTGTGCCGGGAGATACCGATCCGCCATGAAAACGGCCTGCCGCTGATGCCGGTTTCGGTAAACTTCTCGCGCCAGGACTTCGACCACGTCGACATCGTGGCGGCGATGAACGGGCTGTACGAGAAATACGGGCTGGCGGACTACGTGGACAAGGATTATTTCATCGTCGAGATCACCGAGCAGGACGTGGCCCTCGGCGCGGAGGGCTTCCGCGAGCAGCTGAAGCAGATTCGGGAAAATGGCTACCGGCTGTGGCTGGACGACTTCGGAAGCGGCTACTCCGCCATCAATATGTTCAGCCGGTTCGAGTTCGACCTGATCAAGTACGACATGGACCTGCTGCGCCACCTGGACGACAACGCCGGCGTGAACCGGCTGATCCTGAAGGAGCTGGTCTATTTGGCCAAGCGGCTGGGCATCCACACGCTGATCGAGGGGCTGGAGACCGGGGAGCAGCTGGCGTTCATCAAGGAGATCGGCTGCGAGCTGGCCCAGGGGTTCTACTTCTACCGGCCGGAATCGCTGGACGAGATACTGTTCCGCATCCACGGCGGCCAGAAGGTCAAGCCCTGCGAGACCAGGGAGGAGCGCATCAGCCTGAACCAGCGATGGTTTGATTGAGGAGAGACGACAAACGCCGATGCAGG
>JAZSAA010000436.1:0-4900 GCA_045601625.1 Clostridia bacterium
TAACGGGTTATTCTGGCGGCGGCCATTTCTCTGTGCTTCAGGCGGCCTCCGCGCCTGACCTGGTCTTTGACCCCACACTCGCCTGCCGGGGGGTTCGCTCCTAAGGACTCTGCCTCCCCACTACTGCCCCTCTCGCCATACGATCAGGCGGCAGGACTTACTTCTAAGCCGCACCATGCTCACCGGAATTTCCCCGGCTTACGTGGATCGTTTCGCCTGCGACTGGCATCGACTTTCAACCACAGACGCGCGGAAGCCATCACCATTATATAGAATCCGGTCGCTTTCGTCAAGCCTGGATTTCGCTCAAATCGTAGGGCGTGTTCTGGTAGACGAAGTAGTTCAGCCAGTTGGAATACAACAGGTTGGCGTGGGCACGCCAGCTCATCAGCGGAGGCTGGGTATCGTCGTCATTCGGGTAGTAATTCTTCGGCACCTCGATGGGCAGGCCCGCGTTCTTGTCCCGCAGGTATTCCTTCTCCAGCGTGTCTGCGTCGTATTCGGAATGGCCGGTGATGAACACCTGGCGGCCCTGGTCGGTGGCCATGGCATAGATGCCCGCTTCCGGCGAGGACGCGAGGATCTTCAGCGCCCCCACGGCCTCCACATCCCTGCGCAGGATGGTGGTATGCCGGGAATGGGGCACCATGAACACGTCGTCAAAGCCCCTGAACAGTATGCTGCTTCTGCGCTCCACGCGGTGCGGGAACACGCCGAACAGCTTCTTTTCCAGCGGGATCTTGGGGATGCCGTAGTGGTAGTAAAGCCCCGCCTGGGCGCCCCAGCAGATGTGGAAGGTGCTGTGGACGTGGCTCTTGCTCCAGGCCATGATCCGGCACAGCTCGTCCCAGTAATCCACCTGTTCAAAGGCCAGGTGCTCCACCGGCGCACCGGTGATCACCATGCCGTCGTACTTGTTGTCCCGAATCTGGTCGAAGGTCTTGTAGAAGGCCAGCATGTGGTCCTGGGAGACGTTTTTTGATTCATGGGATTTGACCTGCAACAGCTCCAGTTCCACCTGCAGCGGCGTGTTGCCCAGGACCCGAGCCAGCTGGGTTTCGGTAGCCACCTTGGTAGGCATCAGGTTCAGAAGCAGTATGTGCAGCGGACGGATGTCCTGGCTGATGGCACGGGATTCCGTGATGACAAATATATTTTCGCTTTCCAGCACGCCCGTGGCGGGCAGGCTGTTGGGGATTTTGATGGGCAAGGTGCCACCTCCTGTCGCGCGTGAGGCGCTTCCCCACCCTGCGCGCGTATGCGAAAGGGGAAGCGTCATGATCTCAAGAAATCATTTTACCCTTTATACGGTAAAAGTCAAACGTTTCACGTCGATTTAACCGCCGACCAACCGCTGGCACGCCCGGGCCAGCTCGTCCAGCGTGCCGCAGGGCACCATGCTGCAATGCTGTCGCAGCCGCGTAACGCCCTTCAGGTAGGGCCACTTGGCCTCCGGGATGGGGTTCATCCATATGACGCTGCCCGCAGCCTTGCCCGCCCGCATCAGGCTGGCTTCGGCCCGGTCGAGGCCCACCGTCTTGGCGTCGCTGAGCACCAGGAGGACGGTGTTGGGCGTCAGCACCGACGGTGCGGCCGTCAGCACCGCTTCCAGCGCCCTGCCGACGTTGGTGCCCCTGCCCCACACACCCGAGGTGCGCACATAGCTGTTGAAGAGGTCCATGTTCTGCAGGGCGAAGGGATTCACCCGCTGCACCTGCTCCGAAAACAGGAATATCTCGGAATGGTCGGAGACCTCGGACAGGGATTTGACAAAGCGTATGGCGAATTCCGAGAATTGCAGCATCGAGCCTGACACGTCGCAGAGCATGACGATGCGCTTCCTGCGGCTGTGGTGGGGCTTGCGGCGCAGGCGGCACAGCGCGCCGCCGGTGGACAGCCCCGCCCGGATGGTGCGCCGGAAGTCCAGCGCCTCCGACCGGCCCGCCCGCTTGCGCCGGGCAACGACCTCGCCGTTGATGCGCCGGGTGACCTGGTCGATCAGCTGGTGGGCCCTGGGGATGTCCGATTCCCTGAAGCCGGAGATGTCCCGGAACATCAGGTCGGCGTCGCTGTCGGCCTGCATGGCCCCTTCGGCGGCGTCCTCGAGAAGCATCTGCTGCTCCATCAGGCTCTTCATAAACACCGAGCGAATGAAGCCCTCGTACAGCTTCGGCGCGTGCTTCATCTTTTCGGAGAACTTGTCCACCACGTCCTTCAGGTGGTCGCGCTCGCTCTGAGGCATCCGGGCATAGACGTCTTTTAGGTCCTCCCGAAGGTCGATGGGCCTGCCCTCTACGCTCAGCCGCTCCTCCAGCTCCCGCTGTCGGGCCTCATATTCCTGCCGGGCCTGGGCCATGGCCGCCTGATTCTCCGCGAATGCCTCGGCGGAGACGAAATACAGCTCAAAGCAGCGGTCAAACACCTGCTGTTCGCGCTTTGAACCGGTAAACAACGCCCTCAGGGTGACGCGGACGGCCTCCCGATCCTCAAAACCGACCAGAGTCAACGCTTTCAGCGCCGCCTCCGTCTCTCCGATGCCGACGGCCAGTCCCTGAACCCGCAGGAAATTTACGAAGCCCGACAATTTACCGACCGGTGTCGGTTTCAAAGCCGTATGGTGATGGTGGCCGTGCCCGTGATGATGGCAATGGCCGCCGCATTCGCATTCCGAACTCCGGTCTGTTTCATGCAATTTGCCGCATTCTTCACAGCCGCGGTTTTCAAATAAGGCTTCTGATGAATTCGTCATCGGCGAGTATCTCCCGGATGTCGTCGTTGTTCTTCAGGGCAAAGCCGAGGGTCTGGGCGCAGCTCTCGTCGTCCAGCTCGTCCACACCCAGCGCCATCAGCGCGCTGGCCCAGTCGAGGGATTCCGCGACGGAGGGCTTCTTGGTCACCTTTTCGCTCTCCCGCAGCCAGGCCACGGCCCGGGCCACCTGGGCTGCAAGGGCTTCGTCCAGGCCGGGCAGCTTCGCGGTGAGTATGGCGATCTCCTTTTCGACGCCCGGATACTCCAGGTACAGGTAGGCACAGCGCCTGCGCAGCGCTTCCGACAGCGGTCGGGTATGGTTGCTGGTCAGCACGATAAAGGGCAGGCTCCGGGCGCGCACGGTGCCGTATTCTGGGATGGTCACCTGCATCTCGCTGAGCAGCTCCAGCAGGAAGGCCTCGAACTCGGCGTCCGCCTTGTCGATCTCGTCGATCAGCAGCACCACCGGCGCGTCGCTGCGTATGGATTTCAGCAGGGGGCGCTCCAGCAGGTATTCCTCGCCGAACAGGTCCTTCATGGTGTGGCTGCCCTGCCCCTGGTTGCCCATCTGAATGGCCAGCAGCTGCTTCTGATAGTTCCATTCGTATAGGGCCTTGGACTCGTCCAGCCCCTCGTAGCATTGCAGCCGCACCAGCTCGCGCCCGAAGGCCCGGGCGGCGGCCTTGGCCACCTCGGTCTTGCCGACCCCTGCCGCGCCCTCGATCAGCAGCGGCCGGTTCAGCTTCGCCGCCACGTACAGCGTAGTCACCAGCGCGTCGTCGGCGATATAGCTTTCATCGTTAAGCTTCTTCTTCAGTTGCATCAGCGCTTCGCGCACAAGGTCACAACCTTTCCATGTGTGTTGTTTCAATGGCTGTTATTATAGCAAAAACGCCCCGCCGCCTGCAACAGTTTCACAAAAGCATAAAAATCGGGGCGCATTCGCAGTTTGATGAATGCGCCCCATTTCCTTATCCCTTGCGATTACTTTTCCACCACGCTCAGCAGGTCCATCGGACATGCCTTGGCGCAGATGCCGCAGGCGATGCACTTGGTGGCCGTCTCGCCCATGGTCATCACCTGCATGGGACACGCCTTGACGCAGTCGCCGCAACCCACGCACAGCTTCTTGTTGATCATATACACGCCGGTCTTCGGGTTCTGACTGATCGCGCCGTGGGTGCAGGTGCGCATGCACTTGCCGCACTGTATGCAGGTCTTGACCTTGGCCTCGCCCTTGTTGTCCACGATCTGGATGCAGCTCTTGGCCGGGTCAAACACCTTGTAGAAGGCCTCGGAGCAGGCGCGAACACAGCTCAGGCACGCCATACAGCGAATATCTTTATTGGCAACCAGTTTTTTCATTTCAGTTCCCTCCATCATCATGAGTGTTCCATATTATAACCCACAAATGTCAGTTATGTAAATATAACACTTATTAGTCTTTTATAACTTGTGCATTTACCCTGATATAATATTGATTTCATTTCCGCATCATATAAATTCAATGTATAATTCGCCGCAAATATGCCTCCCGGGGGGATATTTTCGTTGACTTTGTAACGCCGATTTGATAAAATGATACCAACCATGGTATGGTATGCAAAGCTGTAGATATACTTCTGGCCCGAAAGGTTTGTATCCCCAATGGAGGCATTGAAGATACGGACATCCGGAGGGCCGCCGGGGCGCGTATGACGCCCATCGGCGCGGCACTGCACCGCACCTGTAATGTTACAACTACAATGTTTGGGAGGAAGTCACATTGAGCGAGATTACCAACACCTTCATCACTCTTGAAGAGATGGAAGCTGCGACCAATCGCCTGCTTGAAACGGCGGCGGCGGTCGGCGCCGATACCTGGCAGCAGCGCGTGAAGAACCAGACCCCGCACTGTAAATTCGGTGAAGAGGGCATCTGCTGCCGAATCTGCACCATGGGCCCCTGCCGTATCACCCCCAAGGCTCCCCGCGGCATCTGCGGCTGCGACCGCGACGGCATCGTCGGCCGCAACTACCTGCGCTTCACCGCCGGCGGCGCCGCGACCCACTCCGACCACGGCCGCAACATCGCCCACGTGCTGTACCTGTCCAAGGACGGCGGCGATTACCAGGTCAAGGACCCCGAGAAGCTGATCCGCATCGCCAAGGA
>JAZSAA010000437.1:0-3872 GCA_045601625.1 Clostridia bacterium
TTCGGCCGAAACTGACTTGCCCGAATTGGAAATTCGGTCAAGTCGCCAGCCCTGACGGATTTGTATGATTCAAGGGAAACGGCTGAGGTTTCAACGCTCCCCAATCCTTTCAATCAAAAGAAATCCGCAAGGATTTCCTCCGCCACTAACCACTAAATACTAAATGCTAAATACTCAAATCCTCACCCAAGGGGGGGCGCTGCGCATTGACGAGAATCATCACCACCTACGGCCAGCTGCTGGCGGTGGCCATGGGCCAGACGCTACTGCTGGCGCTGTACGGCCTGTTCTTCGCCTGCATCATCGGCATGATCGTGGGCATCATGAGCGTGGTGAGCAGCCGGGCCTGCCGCTTCGTCGCGGCGGTGTTCGTCAACCTGATCCGCGGCGTCCCGATGATCGTGCTGGCCTACTTCATCTTCTTCGGCGTGCCCTACCTGTGGAACAGCATACTGGGCATCGGCGGCATGACGCTGACGGCGCTGCAGGCGGGCTCGATCTGCCTGGCGCTGAACTGTGGGGCCTACATGGCCGAGATCATCCGCGCCGGCATCGAGTCGGTGGACGTGGGCCAGATGGAGGCCGCCCGGTCGCTGGGCCTGCCCTGGTGGCGGTCGATGGTCCGGGTGGTGATGCCCCAGGCCATCCGCACGATGATTCCCAGCATCATCAACCAGTTCATCATCACGCTGAAGGACACCTCGATCCTGTCGGTCATCGGCTTCCCGGAGCTGGTGAACACCGCCAAGAACGTGGTGGCGGCGACGTTCATGTCGTTCCAGACCTGGGCCATCGTGGGCGCGATGTACCTGGTCGTGATCCTGCTGCTGCAGCGCGCCGCCAAGGTGCTGGAGAGGAGGCTGAAGTATGGCGCATAGTGAAAGGAAGGTCGCCATCCACGTCAGCCACCTGAAGAAGTCCTTCAAGAACCTGGAGGTGCTGAAGGACATCAGCCTGGACGTGGCGGAGGGCGAGGTGGTGGTCGTCATCGGGCCCTCGGGCAGCGGCAAATCGACGCTGTTGCGCTGCCTGAACCGGCTGGAGGAGGCCAGCGGCGGCGATATCGTCATCGACGGCACGGACATCACCGACAAAAAGTGCGACATCAACAAGGTGCGCGAGCGCGTGGGCATGGTGTTCCAGCACTTCAACCTGTTCAACAACATGAACGTGCTGCGCAACCTGATGCTGGCCCCGGTGGACCTGAAGAAGCAGGACAGAGAGACCGCGCGGAAGAAGGCCCTGGAGATGTTGGAGCGCGTGGGGCTCAGCGACAAGGCGCAGGCCTACCCCCACCAGCTCTCCGGCGGGCAGAAGCAGCGCGTGGCCATCGCCCGGGCGCTGTGCATGCTGCCCGACATCATGCTCTTCGACGAGCCCACCAGCGCCCTGGACCCCGAGATGGTGGGGGAGGTGCTGGAGGTCATGAAGCACCTGGCCCACATCGGCATGACCATGGTGGTGGTCACCCACGAGATGGGCTTCGCCCGGGAGGTGGGCGACCGGGTGCTGTTCATGGACGGCGGCCTGATCCTGGAGGAGGGCACCCCCGAGGAGATCTTCGGGAACCCGCAAAACCCCAGGACGCGGGACTTTTTGAACAAGGTGCTGTGAGCAAAAATGAAGCCGCAGGGCGTGGGCCCTGCGGCTTCGCGTTAAAGCCCCAGCTGGTGGCGCAGGGCGTCCTGGAGCACCTGGGAGAAGTTGATGTGGCGGTTCTCCGCGGCGGTGTTCAGCCATTGGGGGATGGTCAGCGTCTTTTTCACGGCCTTTTCCGAGTGGTTGCGGCGATAGGTGTCGGTGTCCGCCAGGATCAGCGTCACGGTTGCGTTTTCCCCGTGGGCGATGCTTTTATCCGTCGAGGCGGCGGGGATGTCCACGCCGTTCTCCTCCGCCCGGGACAGCCACCCGCCCAGTGCGTCCTCGGCCATGAACAGCGCGTCCGCGAGGTCATCGCCGCAGGTGTAGCAGCCCGGCAGGTCCGGGAAGGTCACGTTGTACAGCCCGTCCTCGGGCTCAAAGATCGCGGGATAGACGTATTTCATGTTCGTACCCCTTTCAGAGTTCGGATTTTGGTTCTGCATGGTCGGTTGTGAATTCTATTTCAGCCCCGCGTCCTTCATGATACGATTCGCGGTGCCGGTGGGGATTTCCTTGGAGGGGTGCCGCGGTAGCATGATCTCCCTCTCTGTCGCGGGACAATACCAGTAATCGTGCTCGCCGCGATGCTCCACGAAATAACACCCGGCCTTCTTGAGCAGCTTGGCGAGTTCGCTGGTTTTCATGGGCGGACCTCCGAGTAATTGTTGAAGGAGTTTCAGGATATATTCTGTGCTAATATGATATTCGAGTTTACAAACAAAGTATAACACGTATTAGTACGTGTTGTCAATACTTGAGAAAATTGAGGCTAAAGCAAAAGCAGGAGCGTTGTTACAGCATTCCTGCTTTTGCATTGAAAGAGTGGAAAGGCAGCATTACCGAATATGCCATGGATAAACTATCTTTTTCCCGTTATCTTCATCAAAAGATATATAATCCCCAATATCAATAACCCGAAAAAACTGTAGGGGCGGCGCATCGCCGCCCCTGCAAGGCTATATGGCTTTTCTGTCAGCTCGGGTCGTAGTCGTCGCCGTGCTCCTGCATGGTGACGGTGCCGGTGACGGGGTCGTAGAGGGGGGGCTTGCAGCGGTTGCAGGGCGCAAAGCCCAGGTAGTAGGCCTCGAACACCGTCAGGCGCTGGGAGCTGGCGTAGGCGAACTTGCACTTGTACTCGTGGTAGCACTTCGCGCCGTCGGCGGCGTAGACGTAGTGCACGTCGTTTTCCACCGCGGGTACGATGACGGAGTCGGTCTGCTCGCTGGTGTAGCCGGGGACGATGAAGCTGGGCAGGTCGGGGCCGTAGACCTCCACCTCCGGGCGGTTGGTCACCAGCTGCACACCGCCGCCCTTGGGGGCCTTGGCGGTGGGGGCGATCAGCACGGCCACCAGCACCGCGGCCATCGCCACGCTGACGCAGGCCTTGACCGCCGGGTGCCAGGGGCAGCTGCGCCGCCACATCCTGGACAGCCCCACCGGGGGCACCAGCAGCCACAGGGCCGTCTTCAGGCTTTCGTTTTCCCTGAAGGGCACCCGGGGCTTCTTCGGCCTGGGAGGACGGGCATTTATATTCCTCTTTTGACCCCGCGCTGCGCCCTGCGCGGCGACACCCCGCGCGGGGGTGCGCCTGCGGCCTTCATTGCGGTTGTCTGGTTTCACTTGAGTCACGACCTTTTTCGGCAATTTATGACAGAATTTTTCTGTAACTGTGACTATTGTAGTCGATTTTTGCAAAAAAGTAAATAGAAAACGGCGAAAAATTTCTGTTTAGAAACAAATTTAATACTTTTGTAATAATATTTTGACCCTGAACGGCATAAGACACGGGTTTGCCCTGTATCCTACATGGGATATTAATGGACTATTCCTTGACAGTTTTCAGACAACGATGCTATAATGCGCGTATCATCCGTATGATAATGTCGATACCATGCCGAGGAGAACGGCCATGAATGGATATGAGGTTTTGAACATACCGGCCACGGCCACCCGGGACGAGATCCGGGCGGCCTACCGCAATTTGGCGCGGCGCTGGCACCCGGACCGCTTCATGCCGGGGCCCGAGCGGGACTGGGCCAACGAGAAGATGGCGGCCATCAACGCGGCCTACCGGACCTGCCTGGACGGCGCGCGGCAGGGCGCGGGCGAGGCCGGTGGCGAGCGCGAGGCGCTCCGGCAGGTGCAGGCGCTGATCGACGACGGCAAGTACCAGACGGCGCGGAAGCTGCTGATGGGCTTCGATACCCGTTGCGCCGAGTGGAACTACCTGT
>JAZSAA010000438.1:0-2418 GCA_045601625.1 Clostridia bacterium
TGGCGGCGAAGGCGTCCACGATGGGCTGGGCGGCCATCACCATGCCCGCGCCGCCGCCGAAGGGATAGTCGTCGGTGTTGCGGTGCTTTTCCTTGGAATAGTCCCGGATGTCGATCAGCTCCACCTGCAAAAGCCCCGCTGCGATGGCCCGACCCAGTATGGACTGGGCCAGCATGGGCCGCAACATGTCGGGAAACAGCGTAAAGACCTTAATCCTCATCGAACACCGCCACCTCATTGAGCCGCCTGCCGTCCAGGTGCATCTCGCCCGCCTGGAGGTCCACGGCCAGCACCACGCTCTTCAGCGCCGGCACCAGCACCTCGCCCAGGGGCCCCTTGAACACGTACACGTCGTTGCCGCCGGGCTGCATCACGTCGTCGAGCCTGCCCAGATCCCGGCCGTCGTCCACGACGCCATGCAGGCCGTACAGGTCGGTGATAAAGTTGCTGTCGCCGTCCAGCTCGACGGCGTGGGCCCGGTCGATGTACAGCAGCGTCCCCCGCAGCTTCTCGGCCATGTCCCGGTCGGTGACGCCCGCCACGTTCATGAACACCGCGTCCGCGCCCAGGCGGTTCACGGTGACGCCCAGCGGCGCGTAGCCGCCGTCCTTTTCAATGTAAACGGTCTCGAGCCCCTCGAAGCGTTCCGGGTCGCAGGTGCAGGGCCGCACCTTGACCTCCCCCCGCACCCCCTGGGGCTTCGTGATCTCGCCGATCATCAGGTATTGTGAAAGCATTTGCACGTCCTCCTTGCAATGCTATCATTATAACGGTTGATACGTGAAAAAGCAAATGAATTTCCGTTGACAGGGAACGGGGTGTTCTGCTATCATCAGAGCGATATGGAAGGGGGAATGCGCAAATGCTGACCCAGGCGGAAATGAATCTCCTCGTGCCCGAGAGGCTGCGGCAGATCGAGGCCGAATACGGCGTGAAGGCGCTGTGCGCGGTGGAATCGGGCAGCCGCGCCTGGGGCTTCGCCTCGCCGGACAGCGATTTCGACGTGCGGTTCATCTACATACGGCCCCGGGAGGACTATCTGCGCCTGGACCCGCCCCGGGACGTGATCGAGACGCCCATCGACGACACCTGGGACGTCTCCGGCTGGGACCTGCAAAAGGCGCTGCGGCTGCTGTACAAGTCCAACCCGGCGCTGTTCGAGTGGCAGGATTCGGCGATACGCTACCTGGACACGGGCTTCGAGGCGCGGTTCGCGCCTCTGCTCGCGGCCTACTTCGAGAAGAAGGCCGTGATGTCCCACTACTACCACATGGCGCGCAACAACATGCGCTCCTTCCTCAGTGGCGAGACAGTGCGGCCGAAGAAGTACTTCTACGCCCTGCGGCCCGTGCTGGCCTGCCGCTGGATACGGGAGAATGACGCGCCGCCGCCGATACTCTACGACCAGCTGGTCCGCTCGATGCTGCCGGAGGCCCTGTGGGCGGACAACGCGAGGCTTCTGGACATGAAGATCAACCTGCCCGAAGGCGCGCAGATCCCCCATGTAAAGCCCGTGGACGACTTCCTGGACGCGCAGATGGCTCAGCTTGAGCAGTACATCCGTTCCCTGCCGGACTACGTTCCGAAGGACTGGGCCCCGCTGGAGGATTTCTTCCTGTCGGAGCTGGACAGAACGTAGCGGCGGCCCAGAGGGGCACCGCGACATACTATTATAGTATTGAATACAAAACGGGAGGCCAAATGCCATGAACGAAACCAAGAAAGCGGTCATCAGCGTGCTGGGCACGGACAAGAAGGGCATCATCGCCCAGGTCAGCCGCATCCTCTATGAGAACGACGCCAACATACTGGACATCACCCAGACCATCGTCTCGGGACTGTTCAGCATGATACTGATCGCGGACGTGTCGTCCGAGGAATGCTCCTTCGACACGCTGAAAACCGAGCTGGACGCCCTGGGCGGGCGCATCGGCGTGCAGATCCGCACCCAGCGCAGCGAAATCTTTGAAGCGATGCACCAGATCTGAGGAGGCGTGACAAATATGCACATGATCAACACCTCCGAAATCCTGGAAACCCTGAACATGATCGACCACCAGAAGCTGGACGTGCGCACAATCACCATGGGTATATCGCTGCTGTCCTGCGTCACCGACGACGAGGACAGGCTGTGCGACAACATCTACGACCTGATTACCCGCCGGGCCGAGCACCTGGTGGCGGTGGGCCGGGCCATAGAGCGGGACTACGGCGTGCCCATCGTGAACAAGCGCATCTCCGTGACCCCCGCGGCGCTGGTCACCGGGGCGATCAGGAACCCGGTGAAGGTGGCCCGGGCGCTGGATCGGGCGGCCAAGACCGCCGGCGTGGACTTCATCGGCGGCTATTCGGCGCTGGTGCAGAAGGGCATCACCGAGGCCGACCGCCGACTGATCGATTCCAGCCCCGAGGCGCTGG
>JAZSAA010000439.1:0-3148 GCA_045601625.1 Clostridia bacterium
GCCTGCGCCGCCAGGGTAATCTCATCGCCCGGGAAACGATGGCGGCGCAGGCGCCGCCGCTATATGTCGCACTACGCCCTGATCTCCACCGTCGTCAGGGTTCCCGCGGGCAGCTCGACGTCCTGAACGATCTTCCCGGACATCCGCAGGTTGACGGACACTGCCTCCCCCGCCCGGTTCAGCAGCACGGCGGCGATGCTCCCATCTACATTCCGGCAGGCCACGGCCTCCACGCCGCACCCATAGACAGACTTCCCGATGCGCACCGCCCCGGGTCGGAAGGCACGGGCGATGGCCCGGATGAAGGCGTAACTGACGGTCTCGGTCAGGGTGCCGTCGTCCTCCGCCACCAGCGGGGCCGCGAAGCCGCCGGGCACACGGCGGGGGCCGCCCCTGCGGTCCACCACCATGTTCCAGTCGATCCAGCGCTGCATGCCGCAGTTCAGGTCGCCGATGATGTCGTGGGCGTAGGCCACGGCGTCGTCGTAGTCGCACTGCTGCGGGGTCCTGTCCACCCCGCCCCTGTTCAGTACGCCGTCCTCGGTGGCGCTCATGGAGACGGGCAGGCCCGGCATGTGCAGCGGGCAGCTCTCCGAATGCATCAGGATTCGATCGGGATAACGCCTTTGCAGCAGCCCGATGGCCTCGAAGTGGTCGCCGGAGTACCAGTGCCAGGCGAAGCCGTCCACCTTCGCCGCAGCGTCCGGATCGGCCATGAAGGCGTCGATGTGCTCCACGGCCCGTTCCTTGTTGTGATCCCAGATGAACAGCTCGATCTTCCCTGCAAGGCCCGCCCGCACCAGCTCGGGATACAGGTATTCCTTCAGGAAGGTCCGCTCCTGTTCGCCGGACCAGAGGCAGCTGTCCCAGGCCGTAGCGGCGGAGGCCTCGTTCTGGATCGACAGCATTCCCACCGGGATGCCCTCGGCCAGGTAGGCCTGTATGAACTTCACCAGGTACTTGGCCCACGGGCCGTAGTACTCCAGCTTCAGCCGTCCGCCGAAGCTGCGGCCTGGCTCCGTGGTGTCGATCTCAAACTGGCCGCCGCCGTAAACCGCCGCGTCGTTCTGGGTGAACTCCGGGGGCGTCTTCCACTGCCAGGGCGGCGACCAGGGGGACAACAACACGCGGATATTGCCCCCGGCCATGGCGATGGCCTCCTTCACCACGGGCAGCGTGCACTGGCGGTCCCGATCGATGTTGAAGGTCTCCAGCTCCGGGTCGGCGATGGGGTCGGCCACGGACTGGTACTCGGACAGCGCGTAGTCGCAGGAATCGATGTGCATGCGGATAAATCGGGCGTCGATCCCCTCCGGGCCAAACCAGCGGGAGAGCGCCCTGCGCCGGTCCTCCGGGGACATCCGCGAGAGCAGCCAGCACGCCGACTCCGTCATGGCGCAGCCCCAGCCCTCCACCGTCTGGAAGGCATGGTCCGGGTAGAGGCCCACCACGTTCGCCTCCACCGCCTTGGGCAGCGTCGATTCATCGGTCCAGGACAGGCGGTCCGTCGCCTCATGGGTGACGCCTGTGGAAAGGTCGAAGGAAACGGTATGCTTTGTTATGGACACTGTAATACGCCCTCCCTGTCTGTCGCATCGTCGTTTTATACGGTCCTTCGCTTCGCCCCGGATGACAGACGAAATGCGGCGCTGTCATCCGGGAGAAGCGAAGGACCTGTACAACTACACCGATCATGGATGTGCCAATCCAACAAGCGCCCTACAGCGGTATCTCCACGATCTCGGCCATCCTGGTCAGGCACTGTTCGATCTGCTGGGTGATCTCGCTCGCCAGCCGCGCGGTGATCTCGGCGTTCTTCTCGTTCTCCAGGTTGCTGTAGAAGCTGGACTTGACCTCCTCGGTCATGCGCTCCACCCGGGCTTCAAAGTGGCCGCGGGGCACCAGCTTTCGCATCGGCGCGGGAATGTCCAGGTTCATAAAGACCTTCTGCATGCGATCCTTGCCCAGGAAAAGTATCAGCAGCGACAGGATCGCCCCGGCCAGTATGCCGGAGATGCCGCTGGAGATGATGGCGAGGCCGCTGCCGCCGCAGATCAGCCCGACGATGATGGAGATGATGGCGTTGATCAGCCAGGTGAAGCCCTCGACGGCGAATACCTCCCGGGCGTCGATGCGGATGTCGATGTCGGACAGCGAGAAGTAGGAGTTCAGGCTCATGGCCCGGTAGGGCACGTTGTGCCGCACGCAAATCGGCATGGTCTTCTCCTCCACGTCGTAGGCCACAGGCTTCAGCCACTCGGCGATGGGCTTCACCAGCAGCTGCTGGGCCTCGTCGGTGTGCAGCCAGGTCTCGATCTCCTTCTGGACGATGCCGTCGATGTGCGTCAGCTTTTCAATCTCGTCGTTGCGCCAGCGGTCGAATACCGGCAGGGCCACCCGGCGCAGTATCGGCTCCACCATTGTGTCCACGATGCGGTGGTACAGGTCGTCGATGCGCCGGTCCACGATCTGCTCCACGGCGCTGGAATCCACCAGCTCCTGCACCTCCTGGCGGAACTGGCGCAGCTCCTCGTCGATGCGACCGCTCCAGGCCAGCCCCCGGGACACCGAAAACTCCGGCTCGGCCCCGGTGATGACCACCGCGTCCGGGAAGATCTCGGCGCACCACTGGCGGATGGCGGGCAGCTTTGATACGCCGCCGGTCAGGAACAGCAGCTCGGGCCTGTGCTCGCCCAGCTTTTCCCGCAGCTGCACCAGGCTCTCCCGGAACGCTTCCCGGAAGGACTTGCCATTCAGCTGCTTCGCCCCGCGGTTCAGCACCCGGTCGGCGATATCGGCGTCCAGCCGCAGCGTCAGGCGCAGGTTGCCGCCGGAGAGTATGCGGACGGTCTTGCGGCAATCGTTCTTCTGCCAGTATTCCTCGTCGGAGAAGTACTGCTCCTTCAGCCTGCGGGCGGCAAACTCGCAATAGCTGCGCCAGGGATCGCTGGCTTCCAGGGCCCTGCGCACCGCGTCGGAGTTGTCGCTGCGGCGCACGGATTCCTCCAGCACCAGCTCGTCCATGATGCCGCCGCCCAGGCGCACCTCGCCCGCGGTCTGCAGCTCCACCTCGTGGCCGCCCAGTATGAAGGCGAAGTCGGTGGTGGAGGAGCCGATGTCCACCACCAGCACCGGGCGGGACATGATG
>JAZSAA010000440.1:0-21574 GCA_045601625.1 Clostridia bacterium
ACGGTTCATTGAGTGCCTGAAGCATACCAAGGGCGAGTTCCACGGGAAGCCCTTCAAGCTGCTGCCCTGGCAGGAGACCATCATCCGGGACGTGTTCGGCACGGTACGGGACGACGACCCCACCATGCGCCAGTACAACACGGCATACATCGAAATACCCAAGAAGAACGGCAAGAGTGAGCTCGGCGCGGCTATCGCGCTGAACATGCTCTGCAATGACGACGAGTGGCGGGCGGAGGTCTACTCCTGCGCCAGCGACCGCCAGCAGGCCGCGATTGTGTTCGATGTCGCTGTGGACATGGTGAAGCAGTCCCCGGCGCTGTCACGGCGCATCAAGATCATCCCCTCCACCAAGCGCATGGTGTTCCAACCCACGGGCAGCATCTACCAGGTGCTGTCGAGCGAGGTTGCCACCAAGCATGGCCTGAATGTCAGCGCCTGCATCTTCGACGAGCTACACACCCAGCCGACCCGCGCCCTGTACGACGTCATGACCCAGGGCTCCGGCGACGCTCGAAAGCAGCCGTTGTGGTTCTTGCTGACGACGGCAGGCACCGACAGGAACAGCATCTGCTGGGAAGTCCACCAGAAGGCGCTCGACATCATCGAGGGCAGGAAGGACGAGCCCCGGTTCTATCCGGTGCTGTTCGGACTGCCGGACGACGCGGACTGGACGGATGAGCGCAACTGGTACCGTGCGAATCCGTCTCTCGACAAGACCATCACCATTGACAAAGTGAGGGACGCCTTCCGCAAGGCCCAGGAGACGCCCGCCGACGAGAATATGTTCCGCCAGCTGCGCCTGAACCAGTGGGTCAAGCAGTCCGTCCGCTGGATGCCCATGGACAAGTGGGACGAGTGCGGCGGAGCGGTTAATGAGTATGAGCTTGAGGGCCGGGAATGCTACGCTGGCCTCGACCTTTCGAGCACCAGCGACCTGACGGCCATGGTCATGGTATTCCCACCCAGGGATGATGACGAGCAGTACATCGTGCTGCCGTTCTTCTGGCTCCCGGAGGACACGCTGCAGCTGCGCGTCCGGCGCGATCATGTCATGTATGACAAATGGGAGAAACAGGGCTTCATCATGACGACGGAGGGCAACGTTGTCCACTACGGCTTCATCGAGCAGTTCATCCTGAAGCTGGGCAAGAAGTTCAACATCCGGGAGATCGCCTACGACCGGTGGAACGCCACCATGATGGTGCAGACGCTGGAGGACGACGGCTTCACGATGGTGCCCTTCGGACAGGGCTTCCGGGATATGTCCCCGCCCACGAAGGAGCTGATGCGCATCGTGCTGGAGCGCAAGCTCAACCATGGTGGACACCCGGTGCTCCGGTGGAACATGGACAACGCCTTCGTGCGCACCGATCCGGCGGGCAACTTGAAGATCGACAAGGAGAAGAGCACCGAGAAGGTTGACGGCGCGGTGGCGCTGGTGATGGCACTGGATAGAGCCATGAAGAACCAGAATGGCAGCTCTGTCTATGATGATCGCGGGCTCCTGATACTGTGAGGTGAGCACAATGCCCATGAAACCGAAACGCCCCTGCCGCTATCCGGGCTGTGCCGGGTTCTGCGAACAGGGGCAGGTCTTCTGCAAAGAACACATCTCTGAAAGCGGCGACCGGCTGCGCGGTGGAGCTGCCTTCCGGGGTTATGACCGGAAATGGCGCGAGGCGCGGGCTGCTTATCTGCGGCGGCATCCGCTGTGCGTCTCCTGTCAGGCAGAAGGGAAGCTGACACCCGCCACGGTGGTGGATCATGTGGTTCCGCATCGTGGCGACATGATGCTGTTCTGGGATCAACGAAATTGGCAGCCCCTCTGTAAGGGCTGCCATGATAGAAAAACTGGGCAAGGTTTATGAGATCATCTCTTCTTAAGCCTTTCATAATACTCGCTGCTAACCTCTTTGGCATCGTCATCGTAACCAAATAGGCTTCCAATGAAACCATACTGACGTATAAACTGGGATTTTTCCTCATCGGAGCGGTATTCAGTAACCTCGACTTTGCCAGGAGTCCTTTCGTTCTCCTTTCCATCAAAGAATTTGTAGCTCTTTCCTTGGTACCTCCGTGTTGGTACACCGTCCTTTATAAACAGAGTGGTCCATGTTCCCCTGCTTTCTCTATCAGAAAAGCCACCATCAAACTCACCATTATTCAAACGCCTCAGAACATCTTGGATAGCCATTACACATCCTCCTCGATTTCTCTTTCTTCGATTCCGTCACTGTCATAAGCTCCGATGGGGTATTCTCTCACCCAACCGACAATCCGGAAAGGTCTCCTACAATTTGGACACTGATACTCTTCGCCTGAATCCACCATGTACATGACGTCGCTACCCATATCATCGTATCGTTGACTTTCAGTTGCCGTCTCATCCCATACAAATTCTGCGAGATCGACATCGTAACAACTTCCACAATACGGACATGAGATTGGTCGAATCAGCAAATCCTGACGAGTATCGAGGTAATCCATGAATTCCTCGCCATCAGCTTCCCTACGGCAAATCTCATCCCAATAATACTGAGTCGGCATAGACTCAAGTGTTATTGCTGCGTCAATCATTTCGCTTGATAACTTCAACGATCCTTTCATCCTTCGCATCTCTTCTTCGATCAATCTACGTCGCTCAGTAAATGCCTGCTCAAGTGTCCAGATCCCATCCTGTACCTTTTTGATATCTCCGCACGTCAAGCTGGCTTTTGTCAAAACAATTATTTGCTTCAGCCTCTCAACATCTCGTTCCGTGTACTCTTGGCTTTTTCGCCCATTTGCAGGCAACTCTGGGCTGAAAACACCCTGTTCTCTGAAGTACTTGATTCTGTCTCTGTTGATCCCCAACAGATCAGTCACTTCTTTCGGCTTCACATTGTCGCCTCCCTTCTGAAAAGATCATAGCAAACGCGGACAATGTCCCCGTCAATAGGCAAGTCGGATAATTTACACAATATTAATCGGTGATAGTATAGCACATTCCAACATACTACACAAGGAGAATAGTTTCATGAAAAACCCTTTCACCAGTTTATTCCGCCCCCGTGATAAGCCCAAGGACGCTGTCTCGGGTGCGCCGTCGTTCTACTTCGGCACCAGCGGTTCCGGCAAGAGCGTCACAGCGCAGAGCGCGATCCAGCTCTCTACGGTCTACGCCTGTGTGCGCGTGATCTCCGAGACCATTGCCAGCCTGCCGCTGGGGGTGTACGAGCAGGATGAAAACGGCAACAGGAAAGCCACGGAGCATCCGCTGTACCGGCTGCTGCACGACGAGCCCAACAGCGAAATGACGTCGTTTGTGCTGCGGGAGGTCATGCTCACACATCTGCTGATCTACGGCAATTCCTACTGCCAGATCATCCGCACCGGCAAGAACGGCATCGTGGGGCTTTACCCGCTGCTGCCCGACCACATGGACGTGGATCGTGACAGCAAGGGCAACCTGACCTACACCTACACCACCAGCGACGGCAAGACCGTCAGCCTGAAGCCGCCCCAGGTGCTCCACATTCCGGGGCTCAGCTTTGATGGCATTATGGGGTACAGCCCCATCGCGCTGGAAAAGAGCGCTATCGGCCTGGGACTGGCGGCGGAGGAATACGGCAGTAAGTTCTTCGCCAACGGCGCTCGGCCCTCTGGTGTTCTGACACACCCGAATACAGTGAAGAACCCGAAGGCGCTGCGGGAAAGCTGGAACGCTGCCTACGGCGGTTCCGGTAACGCCAACCGTGTGGCGGTCATCGAGGAAGGCATGACGTTCACTCCCCTGAGCATTCCCAACAACGAGGCGCAGTTCCTCGAAACGAGGAAGTTTCAGGTGGATGAAATATGCCGCATCTTCCGGGTGCCGCCCCATCTGGTGTGTAACCTGGAGCACGCCACCTTCTCGAACATCGAGCATCAGAGCATCGACTTCGCCGTCCACACGATCCGCCCCTGGCTGGTGCGAATCGAACAGTCCATGAACCGCGTCCTGTTCTCCGATCAGGAGAAGGGGCGCTACTATGTGGCGTTCAACATGGACGGCCTGATGCGTGGCGACTACAAGAGCCGGATGGAGGGCTACGCCATCGCCCGGCAGAACGGCTGGATGAGCGCCAACGACATCCGGGAGCTGGAGAACCTGAACCCCATCTCCGAGACGGAGGGTGGAAACGCCTATCTGGTCAACGGGAACATGATTTCCATTGACACAGCCCGGAGGCAGACCACCAGCAGCAGAACAACTGACAAGGAGGGTAAGACCCAATGAAGCGTTTCTGGAATTGGGTGCGCAATGAGGACGAGACCCGCACCCTGTATCTCAATGGCGTGATCGCCGAGGAAAGCTGGTTCGAGGATGAAATCACCCCCGCAGCCTTTAAGGAGGAGCTCTTCTCCGGCAGCGGGCCGATCATGCTCCACATCAACTCTCCCGGCGGTGACTGCATCGCGGCCAGTCAGATCTACACCATGCTCATGGACTATCCCCATGACGTGACCGTCCAGATCGACGGCATGGCGGCGTCCGCTGCCAGCGTCATCGCCATGGCGGGCACGAAGGTGTGCATGAGCCCCACAAGCATGATGATGATCCACAATCCCTTCACCATGGCCATGGGTGACAGCGACGAGATGCGCCGCGCCATCCAGCTGCTGGACGAGGTGAAGGAGAGCATCATCAACGCCTACGAGATCAAGACCGGGCTGTCCCGCGTGAAGCTGGCCCACCTGATGGACAGTGAAACGTGGATGTCCGCGCACAAGGCGAAAGAGCTGGGTTTCTGCGACGAAGTGCTCTATTCCCCGGAGGATGAACCCGACAATGCGTCGGGCTTTTCTTTTGCCCGGAAATCGGCGGTCACGGCCCTGATGAACAGGGTCATGGCGAAGGTGCCGGACGAGCCTGCTCCCGAGGAAAAGCCCGCTCCCCCTGAACCCGACTGGCACATGATCAAGCTCAACCTTTTGAAATACCTGTAAGGAGGATCATAGTTATGCGTGAACTTATGGAACTGCGCGAGAAGCGCGTACAGACCTGGAACGCTGCCAAGGCGTTTCTGGACAGTCATCGCGGCAACGACGGCACCCTGTCCGCCGAGGATGACGCCATCTACAACAAGATGATCGACGACATCGACCGCCTTGGCAAGGAGGTCATGCGGCTTGAGAAGCTGGAGGCGCTGGACGTGGAGATGTCCAAGCCCACCAGCAAGCCCCTGGCGTCCGTCCCCGGCGCGGCTCCCGGCGACGACAATCCCAAGTCCAAGACCGGGCGCGGCACCCAGGATTACAACGGCTCCTTTTGGCGCATGATGCGCTCCAAGTCCGTGCCCCACGAGGTGCTGAACGCGCTGCAGATCGGCACGGACACCGAGGGCGGGTACCTTGTGCCGGATGAGTACGAAAAGACCCTGATCGAAGCGCTGCAGGAGCAGAACATCTTCCGTCAGCTGGCCCACGTCATCCATACCTCCAGCGGCGACCGGAAGATCCCCGTGGTTACCAGCAAGGGCACCGCCGCGTGGATCGACGAGGAACAGCAGTACCCCGAGAGCGACGACGCCTTCGGTCAGGTGTCCATCGGGGCGTACAAGCTGGCCACCATGATCAAAGTGTCCGAGGAGCTGCTCAACGACAGCGTGTTCGACATCCCGTCCTACATCGCCCGTGAGTTTGCCCGGCGCATCGGCGCTGCCGAGGAGGAAGCCTTCTTCACCGGCAACGGTACCGGTAGGCCCTTGGGCATCCTCGCCGCGACCGGCGGCGCTCAGGTCGGTGTGACCGCTGCAAAGGCGGATGCCGTGACCTTTGATGAGGTCATGGATCTGTATCACAGCCTGCGCACCCCGTACCGCCGCAATGCCGTGTTCATCATGAACGACAGCACCGTGAAGGCGCTCAGGAAGCTGAAGACCACCGGCGGCGGGGACTACATTTGGCAGCCCTCCGTGACGGCGGGGACGCCGGACACCATCCTGAACCGCCCGGTCATCACCTCCGCGTTCATGCCCACGCTGGCGACCGGCAACAAGACCATCCTGTTCGGCGACATGGGCTACTACTGGGTGGCCGACCGCGAGGGCCGCAGCTTCAAGCGGCTGAATGAGCTCTACGCCCCGACCGGTCAGGTGGGCTTCCTCGCCTCCCAGCGCGTGGATGGCAAGCTGATTCTGCCCGAGGCTGTGCAGGTGCTGCAGCAGGCGTAACGACCATGGGAGCCATCCTGCTCGGGTGGCTCCCTTTCCGAAAGGAAGTGAACAGGGATGAGCAATTCAAAGAACTACTTTGCCCATGGCGGCAGCGAGCTCGTCATCGGCGGACGGCTGACCTTCCTGCCCGGCGCAAGCGTGGATGGTACGGACGGCTTGTTCGACCTGCCCAAAGGCGTCGGTGTGGCTCAGCTTCCCGCGCTGCCCGATAGCGAGGCGTCCACCGTAACCGCGCTGCGGCAGGATTACAACAATCTGCTGGCGGCGCTGCGCACTGCCGGTCTCATGGCTTCCGCGCCTGCGGACGGGGGCGGTGATGGCTGATGATCGTCACCGTCGATGAGGTGAAAACCCATCTGCGCATCCAGCACGACGAGGAGGACGATTACATCGCCGGGCTGATCGCCCAGGCGCAGACGGCTGCAGAGGATTATTGCCGGGTTTCGTTTGAACCGGAGCCCGACGAGGAAGGCAATGTGCCCGAAGTCCCGCAGCCCGTCCGACTGGCCGTCATCCTCATGACCAGTTTCTACTACGAAAACCGGGACATTCCCGACATGACCACCTACAAGGCCACGCGCATGGCCTTCGACAGCCTGCTGTACCCCTACCGCGACCCGGAGAAGATGTTCTGATGGAGGTGAAATGCCTTGCGAGGATACAAAAACTTTGAAGGCAATCCGCATCCTGGGGATCTGAAGCACATGATTGAGATCGGCTACACCGTCAACGAGGTAAATGCCAACGGCTACCCGGAGCCCAGGGACGTGGTACTCTGCCGGGTGTGGGCTTCCGCCACGGATGCCGGTAACCAGCATTACCGCTCCGCCGATGTCATGAACACCGAAGCGGTGGTGAACTTCACGATCCGGTGGCGCTCTGATGTGAAGCCCGGCATGTGGGTGCGGTTCGAGGATGAAAAATGGGACATTTCCACGCTGGGCGTGTACGGCTTTTCCCACAATTATCTCGGCCTGAAGGCGAGCATCGCAAAGGGCGTGAGCGGATGAAGCAGGTACAGGAAGCCCTCGCCAATATCGGCATTCCGGTCATGGCCGGTATCTGGCGGGCGACGACGGAGAACCAGAACCCGCCGCTGCAGTATGTGGTTTACTCGTCCACCACCACGGAGGCGGAGCATTACGACGATCATGTCCGCGCTTTACGCACCTATGTGTACCTGAACCTGTGGAGCGACATCGACCCCAGCGTGATGGCTGAAACCATTCGTCAGGCGATGTTCGGTTACGGTTTCGGCATGCTGGAGGAGTCGGACAAAGGGTATAATCACCCCGCCTACGACCCGCCTACCAAGACGTACACAGTTCAGTGGACATGGGTGTGGTTCGAGGAGGTGGACTATGGCAGTTGAACTGACCGGCTTTTCCGAGCTAATTGCTGATCTGGCGGGCATGGCCGCTGACCTGAACAACGGCCCCGGTGTAGACCGGGCGCTGCTGGCTGGTGCCGTGCCGGTGGAACAGCAGATGCTTGCCAACGCCAGCAGCGATCCCAAGATCATCACCGGCGCGCTGCATGGTTCCATTCACACATCAAAGGTGAAGGCCCGGGGAGGCGGCGGCAAGCAGGTGACCATAGGCGTTCATGTGAAGGAAAAGAGCGCCTATTACAGCAACCCGGTGGAGTACGGCCACGGAGGGCCGGGGCCCGCTCCGCCACACCCATTCGTGCGCCCTGCATTCGACGCTCGGGCGGAGGACGCATACGGCGAGATTCGCCGTGTGCTGGAAGATGAAATATCCAGACGACCCTGAAATGGAGGTAAACGATTATGCCTAACAATCCCGCTGCTTCCCCGACCGTATCTTCGACGGTCGGCCTGAAGAACATGGTGATCGCCGAGCTGACCACCGATACCGAAGAGACCTTTACCTATGGCGACCTGCAACTGGTGGCCGGTGCGATTGAGGCTTCTGTGGAGCCCCAGAACGCCGACCCGGACGTTCAGTACGCTGATGACGTCGAGTTTGACGTCCTGTATCCCGACCCTGAACTGACCTTCAAGACGAAGATGGCGGACATTCCTCTGACCATCCAGGAGAAGGTGTTCGGCAACAAGATCGACGACAATGGCGTGCTCATTCGCAGCGCTACCGACACGCCGCCTTACTACGCGGTGGGCTTCATGAGCGAGAAGTCCAACCATAAGTTCCGCTATGTGTGGCTGTTCAAGGTGCGGGCCAAGCCGGTCACCGAGAACTACTCCACCAAGGAGGGCACCAAGGTGACCCGCCAGACCGGGGAGATCGAATGGACAGCCATCAAGCGTACCCACGACGGCCAGTACCAGGCGGTTGCCGACGAGGGTGAGAACGGCTTTACGGCTGAGAAGGCCGCAACCTTCCTCCAGTCCGTGTACGAGCCGTCCTTCACGCCCGCCCCGTGATAAAGTTTCTTTCTACAATGCTGCCGCAGGCTCCTGCCTGTGGCAGCACACTCTATGGGAGGGATAATTCCTATGATTACCTGTAAGCTGGGCGACAAGACCTACACCGTGGATTACGTCACCGGACGCGCCCTCCGGGAGATTGAACCGGCGGCGAAGATGTACACCCGAATCAGCGAAATCTCTGAGGCTGCTGTGAAGGGCGAGACTGTAGAGAATCCTGACGGCCTAACCATTCCCGACGCGCTGGACGTCATGATCCGCTGGTTCTGTCTGCTGTTCAACAACCAGTTCACCCCGGACGACGTGCTGGACAACTATCCTGTGGACAGGCTGATGCACGACATCGTCATCGCGCTGTTCGCGGTTCAGGCCCAGACCACGGATGTGCTGGCCAGTTTCCCTACGACGGCAGCGGAGGACTGACGCCCCTTGAAGGCGACAGGCTCACGCTGCAGGATTTTATTTACTCAACCTACAACTCCCTGCTGGACGCCGGGTGGCGCATGCAGGAGATTGACGAAATGGATATGCTCGGCTTTTTGAAGGTGCGGGCATGGAATTCCAACCGGGCGAAGGAAAAGGCTGCGCCGAAAGCGCGTTACATCGACGAGGTGTGGCCGGGCCTGAAGCCCTGAACAACACAGGCAGGTGAATCATCATGGCAGAAGTGCTGCGCGATCTTGTCGTCTCGCTGTCGCTGAAGACGGATAACTTTTCCCGGAATATCAATAGCATCAATCGGCAGATCCGCGAGGCGGAGAGCGCCTTCCGGCTGGCTGGCGCGGGTATTGACAACTTCGGCAATACCACAGCGGGCATGTCCACCCGCCTGTCCATGCTGCAAACCAACCTGGGCCACCAGCGGGATGCTGTATCTCAGTATGAACGTGCGCTTGCTACCGCGAATACGCGGCTTCAGGAGAGCTACACCCGGTATCAGCAATACTCCCAGCGTTTGACAGAAGCCAGGCAGCGGCATACCGAGCTGGCGGAAGGCATTCGTGCTCATGAGAATGAGCTTCAGATGCTGAGAGACGAAGGCTATGAGAATACTATCGCCTATGCGGAAGCCGAATCACGGTTGGATGGACTAAAGCAGGAATACGCTGCCAACGGTGAAGAGGTCAGGAAGCTGGAGGGCCAGTGCAACGCCCTTCAAAAGACCATGCAGCGCAATGCAGACGCTGTGTCCCGTGCCCAGACGGAACTCAACAACGCGAAGGCCGCTGTAAGGGAGACGGAAGCCGAAATCAGGAAGTTATCCCAGCAGCTGAAGATCCAGCAGTCCGCATGGACGCAGGCCGGGGCTGCGCTCACTGCCTTCTCCACGAAGATGACCGCCATCGGCAAGAGCGCCACTGCCCTGGGCAGGCGTATGACGGTCATGCTCACCACGCCCATTGTGGCGTTGGGCAAGAAGGTCGTGCAGGCCAGCCTGGACTTCGAGTCCTCCTTTGCCTATGTGCACAAGACGGTGCAGGCCACGGAGGAGCAGTACGACCAGCTGGCAGCAGCGTCCAAGCGGATGTCCACGGAGATCGCCACCTCCACCAGCGACATCAACCACGTCATGTCCACTGGCGGTCAGCTGGGCATCGCTACGGAGCACATCGAGGAATTCTCCCGCGTCATGATCGACCTGGCGAACAGCAGCACTGACCTGGACGCGGACACCGCCGCGACGAACCTGGCGAAGTTCGCCAACATCATGAGTACCGACCAGTCGCTGTTTAAGAACATCGGCTCCACGGTCGCCGAACTGGGTAACAACTTCGCCACCACTGAGGAACCCATCGTCACGATGGCCATGCGCATCGCCGGTGCCGGTAAGCAGATCGGCCTGACGGAGCCCCAGGTGCTGGGTCTCGCCGCCGCGCTGTCGTCGGTCGGCATCCAGGCCCAGGCCGGTGGTTCCTCCATGTCCAAGGCCCTGATCAACATGGAGATCGCAGCCAAGACCGGCGGGCAGGCGCTCACGGACTTTGCGAAGGTCTCCGGGCTGACGGAGAAGGAATTTGTCGAGCAGTGGGAAAATGATCCTGTCCAGGTGTTCCAGAAGTTCATCGAGGGCCTGGGCAAAATGGATGACGAAGGCGCGTCCGCCGTCAAGACCCTGAACGACATCGGCATCTCCGAGATTCGTCTGCGCGACACACTGCTTCGCGCTACCAACGCCAACGAGCTGTTTGCGCGGGCACAGGAGATGGCGAATGACGCCTGGAAGGAAAATACCGCGCTGGACACGATGGCGGCAAAGAAGTATGCCACCCTCGCCAGCAGGCTCACCAACCTGAAGAACAAGGCCGTGCTCTACGCACAGACACTGGGCAACGACATGCGCCCCTCCATCGAGCGCGTGATGGAGAGCATCAGCCAGTTCATTGACAGGCTGCAGAACATGGATCAGTCCCAGCGCCTTGGCATCATTCGCTTTGCCGCCCTCACCGCCGCTGCCGGGCCGGTCATTCTGATATTCGGGCGACTGGCCACAGGCATCGGCAAGATTACCGGTGTGTTGGGAACCTTCTGCACTGCCGTCGGCAAGGCGGGCGACGGCGTATCCGGGCTGCTGACTGTTCTGGGGAAGTCCCCGGCGGTGTGGATGGCTGTCGCCGCTGCTGTGGCCTACGGCACCTTTAAGCTGCTCGACTGGGCTTCCGGCGCGAAAATGGCGCGAGAGGCGACACAGGAGCTGATCGACAAGGCGAAGGAGTGGAAGGACGCCGCCGCCGAGACCTTTTACGGGAAAAGCGGCGCTGGCCTGTCCTTCTTCGGTATGTCTGAGGATGCCTTCAAGAATGACAATACTGCGAAAAGCGCCCGCGCCTGGCTGACTGGCCTGACCGACGTATGGTCGGACGGCAAGGCTGAGACAGATGAAATCGTCAGGGAGTGGGTCGATACCTGGAAGTCCCTGACGGACAATACCCGCACCGAGCTGCAGGCGCTGCAGACTTCCGCGAAGGAATCCGGCTACACTGGCGTCTCCGAGCAGATCCAGGCGGACATCGACAGCCTTGACAGCATGGACAGGGAAATCTCCACGCTGCTGAAGAAGCGTCAGAACGGCTATCTGACCGATGATGAAAAGCTGCACCTTCAGGAACTCATCGATCAGCGGGAAGCCATCATCATCCGGTACAAGCTGCAGCCCGACAGCGAGACGGAGGGCTTCCAGACCATCCTCGACAAGGTGCAGGCCGAAGTCGCCCGCGCCCAGGCCCGTGGACAGCAGAACGCGGATGTGTCCGTGTACCAGAACGCCATGGTCGCTGCTGCCCAGGGCATGGCGACGCTAAACAGCGAGATCGACGCGCAGTACGACAGCGAATATGCCCTGATCCAGCTCATGGAGGACGGCGCGGAGAAGGAAGCAGCGCTGGCCAACCTGAACACCAGCTACAATGAGCAGAGACTGGCTGCTGCGCGGGAGTACGTGCAGACGCTGGCGCAGCTTGTCAATCCCGTGTGGAACGACGAGGGCATGCAGCAGACCGGCGACACGCTGGCAGACCTTGCCTCGAAGCTGACGGCCTACGATGCTGCAGTGAAAACCTACGGTGCGAACTCTTATGAAGCTGCCACAGCGCTGGACGCTGTGAAGGAAGCGGCGACCAGACTGGACGAGAGCAGTCTCACGGAATACTCCGCTGTGCTCACACAAATCTCTGAGCTGCTGACCAGCGGCATGAGCATGGACGAGGTGCAGGCGCTGTTCCCGGATATCGACGTGTCCACGGCGTTGGAGCAGCTGGCGTCCATCCAGCAGTTCACCAGCCAGTATTCTTCCTCGCTGGAGGGTCTGGCTTCCATGTTCGGCGAGGGGCTTTCCGAGGAAGTTCTGAAGATCGCCACCGAGCTGGATATGACCGGTGCGCAGGCCAACTGGGATGAGTTCGCCGCGAACCCCGGCGCAATCACCACCGATGCCATCATCGCTGGCATCCAGGAGCAGGAGAACGCCGCCCGCCAGCAGGTGAAGGTGGACGCGGTGGTGGACAAGCTCATCACCACGAACGCCGAGACCGGCGAGACCTCCCTGACCGTCGAGGGCATCATCGGGTATGTGACGCAGTACGCGGAGGCGACTACCGGCGCGGACGTGTCCGGGCTGACGCCCGACAACGTGACGGCGATGGTCGCTGCCTATCAGGAAATGGCGGAAGGCGCGGATATGTCCACGCTCAAGCCCAGTGAGATCGTGGCGTATGTCAACAAGTATCTTGAGGACAACGAGATCGACACCACGGGCCTGACCCCGGAGGCCATCACCGCATTTGTGCTGGCTTATCAGGAGGTCGAAGGCGGGGCGCTCACCACGGCGCTGACCCCGGATGACGTGACCGCTATGGTCGTGAAGTATCTGGAGGCGGAGGGTGTGGATGTGTCCAAGCTAAAGCCTGACCAGGTTGAGGCGCTGGTGAACAAGTTCTCCGAGGCGACCGGGTGTGATAAGTCGGCCCTTGCGCAGTCCCTGACCGGCTACATCTCGTCTTATGATGACAGCGGCGCGACGGTTCCCTCGCCTCAGTGCAAGCTGTCCATTTCGGGGTATGATCTGTCCGCGCTGAACAGAGTGCTGGCGAACAATCCCATCAAGGTGGACGGCATCCTGCGTCTGGGCGAGAAATATGAAAACCCGCAGGACGTTCTCTCTGATGAGAACGCTCATTTTTATTATAACGGCGAAGAGTTTCCTGTCAATCTCGTCCCGGCTGAAAAACTGACCGCCGAAACCATCATCGCTTATGACACAGACGGCACGCTGCACGTCGTCATCACCCCAGAGGTCGGCTCCGAGGAGGCAATCGAGGAGAATCAGGCCAGCTACGAAAGCACACCGCTGGACAACACGATATTCCGTGGTCTGTCCACCAGCGTGCATGACAGCGTGACTGACATCAACGAAGCCGCTGCAGCACTGGGCGAGTACAAGGCTCAGGTGGATGCGCTGAAGGAATCCGGCGTGGACACCGCGATGAACGGCATGGATCAGGTGTTCCGCAGCCAGCAGTCCGACCTGGTCGGCATGATCGACGATCTGACCAACCGTCAGGACGACCTGGAGACCGTTTCCAATCTGGCGCTCAATCTGTGGCAGGCGCTTTCCAGCGGAAATCTGGACGAGAACACCGCTGCTGAGTATGCGGCACAACTGCAAGAGATTCTTGATCTGGTGAATGCGGCAGATCAGTACATCGGTGTGGGTAATGAGCTGAGCGCATCCATCGCTCAGGGCATGCAGGAGTATGGCTGGGAGGGCGACGCTACAACCCTCGCCACCAGCTTGCAGACAGCCATTACCACCGCCATGCAAGGTGTGGGCAGTGACGCCAGCGCCGGTGTCGGCCAGGGGCTTGGACAGTACGATTTCAGTGGCGATACAGCCACCGCCGCCAGCAATCTGGAAGGTACGTATCGCGGTTCCCTCCAGAGCCAGTCCCCGGCCCAGCGCATGGTGCCCCTGGGCAACGACGTGTCTGCCGGTGTGGGTCAGGGCATGACGCAGTACAGCTTCGCGGGTGATAGCAGCACGGCGGCGTCCAACCTCATGGCGGCGCTGTCCGCTGCTCTGAATGCTCAGGCCGCGACCGCCGCCAGCAGTGCTCGGAGCATCGGCACGGCCATCTCCTCCGGCATCGCGTCCGGCATCTCCGCCGGGCAGTCCGGCGTGATCTCCGCTGCTGTGCGCGTGGCGCAGTCTGCGATCTCGGCGGCAAAGGCCGCGCTGGACATTCACTCGCCTTCCGGCGTCTTCCGGAGGGAAGTGGGCCTCATGGCCATGAAGGGCATGGGCGAAGGCTTCCTCGAAGGCCAGCAGGAACAGGCAAAGATCATCCGCAATGCCGCCAGGTATCTGACCGAGGAAGCACAGGACGGCATCGTCGCCGGGAACACGCACAACGACAACCGGCAGAGCATCCAGCAGAACAGCAGCGTGAACCTGACCGGGAACAGCTTCTATGTGAGGAGCGATCAGGATATTCACGATCTGGCAGTAGAGATCGCCACCCTGACCCGGACGCAGCAGCGCGGGCGCGGTCTGCGGATGGCATGAGTTATCCCAGAGTTATCTTGACTGTTCTCGGTGGTAGAGGGAACATGGCTCTACCCCAACGGAAAGGAGGCGGTTAGCTTGTTCGCTATGAGCATCAGGCCCGAGGTTCTGAAAAAACTCCGGGAGGACTACCCGGAGGGATGCACCGTGGAGCTTGTGGAGATGTGCGACCCGTACAGGAAAATGCCTGCTGGGATGCACGGCGTAGTCCAGTTTGTGGACGATGCAGGCGGGATTCACGTTGCGTGGAGCAACGGTTCCTCGCTGGCGGCGATCCACGGCATCGATGTCATCCGCAGGATCGACTGACCAATTAACTGAAGGGAAGCTGCCAATCAAGGCGGCTTCTTTTCTTGTGGAGGTGTGGAAATGAACGACTGGTTTGAGTGGAATGGAACGCGCTGCACGGAGTACGGGATCGTCGTCTCCGAGCAGCCACCCATCACCATCCCGCAGGAGCGGAGCACGCAGACGAAGATCCCCGGCAGGCCCGGAAGCCTGACCACACTTGAGGGCAATGATGTGTACGATGACCTGACGCTTACGGCTACCTGCTTCATCCGCGATCCTGCGCTTATCCCGTCCATAGGGGGCTGGCTAAAGGGCGGCGGCACGGTGACTTTTGCCAACCGTCCGGGTGGCTTTTACCATGCCCGCATCAGCAATCAAATCCCGTTTGAAAAGATTCTCAGGGGAAATCCACATCAATCCTTCGCAGTGAACTTCCGCTGCTCGCCGCCATTCTGGTATGTGAGTAACCCAGACGAGGTAACGATTACCACCAGTAACACGGTCGTGGTGAATCCCGGCAGCGTCTACGCGGAGCCAATCATCCACGTCTACGGCAGCGGGGATGCGACACTGATTGTGAACGACAGTTTTGTGGAGCTGGAAGGCATCGTGGACGGCATTGTACTGAACAGCGTTATTCAGGAAGCCTATCAGGGGGAAACACTGCTGAACGAGAAGATGGAAGGCGAGTTTCCTGTGCTGAAGCCGGGAAACAACCTGATTAGCTGGTCTGGGGACGTCAGCAGAGTGGTCATCGCTCCGAACTGGCGGTATTTATAATGGATTAGGTCTTACTATTTGCAAAATAACATGTTATAATATTGTAGTGCTGAATCTATTTGGGACATCCAGAATTGAAGATATTGCTAAGGAGTGGTCTTATGAAACATGTTTTATTAGATAATGCCTATGAAGCATGGGCGATGGCAATTAAGTACTGTAATATCATCCTTAATGGTCAGGCAACTTTACAATACCAAAAATTCTTTGTTTCTTCCCTTCATAATGCAGTTGAGCTTTTTATCAAGCAATTAATGCTCAACAACGGGGATCATTCTGTAGCTACTATTCAGAATATAAAAGACTCAGATGATGCAGAATTGATCTTGAAATATATGAAAGCAACTGATCTAAATGAATTCTTTGCAAACCTCAGTGCTAAGGAAATCGAAAGATTTAAATCAATTGATTTTAAAGACCTTATTGATAAGCACAAAAAGATGATGGCAAAGAGTATGGGAAGCAGAAATTTTACAATCGAATTAAAAATGCTTCAACAGCTCAGAAATAATGAAACACACTTTATGATTTCAAAAACAAATTATCTGACAGAAGATCAATTTATGTGCTTGCACAATTTTATGATTGATTTTTATGCAGTATTAGAGGATATGCAGGTTTTCTCATTTTGGGGAGAACCCTTTGGTGAGAATAAAAGGCTTCGCATTAATAGAACCCCGATTAGCGGTTTCTCTTATAAGCAAGCTTTACAACAATCAACCCAAGCGCAAAGAATAGCGGACTTACTCAATGGGAGCTATGAATACGGTAATCCTAACTATTCTGCATATGAAATAGCTGAAAACTTATGCCAGATCTGTGATTCTATCAATATCCCTTTTGAGGAAGTATGGTCGATTATAGAGATGATGAAGTCATTGAACCTTATTACCTATCAAGAGGTATCAGAGGAACTATCTGATGATGAATTGTTTACTGAGAAACAAGTGAATGTTTATTATCTCATGGGGATTAATCTATAGTGTCCACAAGAGAACTACAAAGCGCCACTTAATAAAGTGGCGTTTTCTTATACCTATTTCAAGGAAGTGAACATCAATGCTCTGTGTCTATTCTCCTGATTGCACTGACTTCTCCGGCAATGGCATGGGTACCATATCGCCTTACTCAGCGCTGGTAAAGGAGACGCTCAACGGCGAATATGAGTTGGAGATCGTTCACCCGCTGGACGATACCGGGAAGTGGCATCGGCTGATGGAGGGCTACATTATCCGGGTTCCCGTTCCTGCGGCGATGACGCCCACAGTGAAACTCACTCCTCAGACATCCACCAGCGGAATGGTGTACAAGGTCAGCACCAACCGCGACCCTCTGCACTTGCGTTCCGGTACCGGCACGAAGTACAAAATACTCGGAAAGTACAAGAAAGGCACACAGGTCATCGTGCTGGCGAAGACCACATCCAGCTGGTACGAAGTCACCTGCCCGGACGGGAAGCACGGGTACATGTCTGCCAGCTACCTGACCTATGTGAAGACGCTGCCTGCGCCGGAACAGGCTGCGAAGGAAATCGTCGAATCCCGGCAGCTGCGCGATCAGCCTTTCCGCATCTACCGGGTCGTCCCGGAGATCGACAAGGTGACCGTTTATGCCCGGCATGTCTTTTATGATCTCCTGGACAACATGATCAAAAAGTTGGAACCGCCCAGCACGGATACTGGAGCATCGGTGATTCAAAGCCTGTCAGCAGGCTGTCTGTCTAAGCATGATTTCACCTTCTATTCAGACCTGACGTCTACAGCCGAGGAGGTGTCCTTCGAGAACATGAATCCCGTGGACTGTCTTCTGGGCAGCGAGAGTATCATTGAGAAATACGGCGGTGAGCTGCAACGGGACTGGTTTGATGTGTTCGTCGTGGAGCGCGTGGGCAGCGACACCAATATCCAGATCCGCCAGGGCAAGAACCTGACGGGCATCAAGTACGATGTGGACATTACCGATGTTGTCACGCGCATCATGCCTACCGGCGAGGACAAGGACGGCAAGGTGTTGTATCTGCCGGAGGGCTATATTGACAGTCCGCATCTCGCCGATTATCCTGCGCCGAAGTGGATTCACCTGGCTGTGTCGGACTGCAAGGAGGTCACCAAGGGGGACAAGAAGAAGACGAAGGCCAAGTGCTATACACAGATGCGTGAGGCTGCGCAGGCGGAGTTCGACAAGGGCTGTGACCTGCCCACGGTCACTCTGACTGTGGAGTTCATCGACGTGACCCAGACGGAAGAATACCGTCAGTACAGCTTCCTGCAGAGCATCTTCCTGGGGGATGCCGTGCGCGTGATCGCAAAGCGCGTGGGCGTGGAAGTGTCCATGCGCATGACGGCTTACACCTACAACTGCCTGACGCGCCAGTATGAGAAGATGACGCTGGGCACGGTTGAGGATACCGTGGGTGCCAGCATGATCTCTGCCCGTCAGCTGCCCTCGGGCATCATCTCCGGGAGCAAGCTCGCCCTGGGCTCTGTAGGCATTGGACAGCTACAGGAGGCCCTGCCGGGGCGGACGCCATCACCATGAGCATCACGTCCTCCAACGGCACGATCTTCAAGAACACCGGCGTCAGCACGACCCTGACAGCCCATGTGTACAAGGCAGGTGTTGAGCTCAATGCTACGCAGATCGCTGCGCTGGGTACCATCAAGTGGTACAAGGACGGCTCCTCCACGGCCATGTCCACCACTGGCCCGACGCTGAACATCACACCGTCCGATGTAACGAACAAGTCGAGTTATATTGCGCAGCTGGAAGGCTGATAGGAGGGATGAATCATGGCGATCAAGGCATCGGCGGCGATCACGCTATCCTCCATCCGAGACCTTCAGTCCTGCACACGGTATTATCTGCTGCAATCTTCAACATCCGCCAAGCCCGCAAAGCCCACGGCGAATCCGCCGGGCGGCAACTGGGTGACGGCGGAGCCCACCTACACGTCCGGTAGCACCAACAGTCTGTACTTCTGCGACCTGAATGTGTTTTCGGACGGCTCCTTCGCCTACAGCGACGTGTCCCTCTCGTCCTCCTATGAAGCGGCGAAAGCAGCCTACAACAAGGCGGCAACAGCGCAGGCAACGGCTCAGCAGGCGCTCAGCAACACTGAGGTCATTGTGGGCACGCAGACTGCCTCAACCGGAGCGTGGACAGGTGTGGCCAGCTTCTCGGAACTGAAGGATGGTCAGCAGATCGTTTACTGGCTTCCGTATGCGGGAAGCGGCAACGCGACGCTCAATCTGACCCTCGCCAACGGCACAACCACCGGGGCGAAGAACTGCTACTATAGCGGCACGACAAGGCTTACGACACACTATGCTGCCGGAAACGCCATCCATCTGACCTACAGGGTCAATGCCAATGTGAACGGCACCAACTACACCGGCTGGTGGGCAGACGCCAACTATGACAGCAACTACTATGACCGCATTCGCTTCAACAACGTCATCAAAGCGAAGACAGCGATCTCCGCATCCCGCCTGATCGTGGGCGATTCAGACGGATACTTCCATCTGGCGGCAGGCTCGATCTTCGATGTGGACAAGCCCATCCTGTGGGCAGCGTCGGCAATCGCGGCCAGCGCAACGGCGACTACGAACTACCTGAGCTACCCCAGCTGCACGCTGCGGAACAACGCGGGCAGCAGCTGGGCGGCGACACAGTATGCGACACTGTACCTGGCAGGGACGCTGCTCGGGAACAGCTTTGTGGTGGCCAGCGAGAACTGGCTGACGACAGCGCCTGCCAACGAAAGCCTGACTTACATTGCCCTGGGCTACATGTACTCCACCTACCAGATGTACTTCTACCCTGAGCATCCCATGTACCGCCTGGTGGATGACGTGCTGACCGCCGTAAGCCAGATGGCCTATGAGGCGCAGGTCGCGGCGAGCACTGCCCAGGCCACCGCCGATGCTGCCCGAGCGGACTTCAGGCGCGTGGTGCGCATCGACAATGACGGCCTGCACGTCGGAGACAACCAGTCCACCGGCGAGGTGCTCATCGACAGCGAGAGCGTCAACGTCGTGATGAACGGCAGCAAGTACAGCCGGTTCGCGGGCAACTACGTTCAGTTTGGCAATTACCAGCTGCGCCGCACCACGGACGGCGGGCTGGCCTTCAAGATGACCGACATTTAAGGAAGGAGAGAATCCATGGCCGATTTCAGCGTCACCTCATGCACCTTTTCCCGGTCGATTGTCGCGCCGGAGGACACCATCGACATCACCATGACCATCAAGAACACTTCCGGCAGCAAGATCACCAAGGCCGGGTTGTGCCTATGCTTCACCAATGCGGATCGCGGACTGTCTGGCGAAGGCTGGTGGGCCCCCGTCGTTCAGCCAGAGACCTCCTGCTCGTGGGCAAACTCCGCGTCAAAGACGCTCACATGGAGCATCACACCAGATACCATCATGAGCCAGCCCATTTATGCGTCGATCTATGCAAGCCTGAAGACACGACTTGCCTCTGTCAGGACGCTGCCCTTCAGGTTGGAGATCGAGGGCACAGGCAGCGACGGCAGCTTTGCCAGTCTGATCTATACGATCAGCGGGGTGCAATACATCGACAAGTATTACAATCCTCAGATCACGCTGGATGCCTGGCGCTATCCGAACGACGAGGCGACTGCGCTGGCGGCGACCATGCGGGTGCAGCTGGCCGAGGGCAATAACGCCTCCCGCTTCACCGCGAAGATGTACTATGCGCGTGACGCCAAAGCAACGACTGCTTCCACCGTGTTCAATATGAATGTCAGCCGGGATGTTCTGTTCGGCGTGGGCTATTCCGCAAACACCAGCGTGCTGCCCGGCACCTTTGCCAACGGCTCCGTCTTCAGCTTCCTGCTGGTCGTTTCGGATGGCATCGAGACCACAAGCGCCATGTGTGTGGTAGATCGTGCTTTTGCCAATCTGCACCTGGCCGGGCTGAGTACCGGCGGCGTTGCCATAGGCAAGTTCTCGGCGGCGACCCAGGGGAACCCGCTGTTCGAGTGTGCGTTTCCCATCGTACTGTCGGGCAGCAAGACCTACGGCCCGGAGAGCAGCATGCCTTCCAATCCCGTGGAGGGCCAGCTGTACTTTGTGGTGGAATGACTGTCGGAGGTGAAGAAGGATGTCAACGACCTACACCTGGCGACCGTCGGGCGGCAATTACTTCAGTTCGAGTGGTTCCAGCGCCAGTGCTGCGAACCACTTTTATTATTCGTCCAACCGCACCTTCCGCATGGACTTCAATGCGCCGGGGTTGGATAAGAGCACAATATCCATAAAGTCCGCCATCCTGCGGGTTTACATCTCCACGGCAAACTCCGCCACGCTGACCATAGGGTACAGCTATCAGACAGCGTTTGCAAATCGAAAGGCCCTGCTGGCCAGCATCACCGGCGTGTCCATGGGCACCAAGACCGGCTCGAAGACCATCGACATCACCAGCATCGTACAGGCGTATTGCCGGGACGGGCAAACCGGGAAATTCCACCTGTGGGGCTATGGAACAGGCGGCAGCTCATCTAACTCCAACTTCCGAGGCTACAGCCCCGACTCCAGCTACAGCTCCCAGCGCCCGTACATCACGCTGGTTTATGACACCAGCAAGGCCCGGATCTTCACGAACGGCGCGTGGGAAACGGCAGTACCGTATGTCTACCACAATGGCGTCTGGCAACCGGCACATATCAAGTTGAACCACAACAATACCTGGAAGTAACGGCATCACAGCCGTTCTTTTAATATTTAGAGCAGGAGGATTACACTATGCGAGACTTTTCTATCGATCTGATCTGGACCAAGCTTCAGATCGCCATCACCGCTATCGGCGGCTGGC
>JAZSAA010000441.1:0-2602 GCA_045601625.1 Clostridia bacterium
ATCGCCCCGATCTCGGTCTACCCCGGCGAGATGGAGCAGGAGGCCCTGGCCTACGGGGTTCTGAAGGTGCTGCGGGGCCAGGCAAAAGCCATGACCTACAGCGGCAGGAACGTCTGGAACGGGTTCGAGGGCGTGAAGTTCTGACCTGAGCCTGTGTAGCAAGGTCCTTCTCTTCGCTCAGGATGACAGGGAGGCGTCTGTCATCCTGAGCGAAGAGAAGCGGAGTCGAAGGATCCCAAATGGAGGAATACACCATGACCATGATCGAAAAGGTTTGGGCCAAGGCCCGCCGGAATCCCCGCGCCATCGTCCTCCCCGAGGGCGACGAGAAGCGCACCGTGCAGGCCGCGGCCATCATCCGGGACGAAAAGCTGGCGCGACCCGTACTGCTGGGCGACCCGGAGAAAGTCCTCGCCGTCGCCGCCGAAACCAGCACCGACCTCGCCGGCATCGAAATCATCAATCCCGCCGACAGCCCGAAGCGCGACGCCTACGCCGACGCCCTCTACGAGCTGCGCAAATCCAGGGGACTGGCCCGGGAGGACGCCGCGCGGCTGGCCGCCGACCCGATGTACTACGGCATACTGATGGTCAAGCTGGGCGACGCCGACGGGCTGGTGTCCGGCGCGGTGCACACCACCGGGGACATGCTCCGCCCGGCGCTGCAGGTCATCAGGACGAAGCCGGGCATCAGCGTGGTGTCCTCCAGCTTCCTGATGAACTGCCCCAACAGGGCCCTGGGTGAGGATGGCCTGCTTGTGTACGCCGACTGCGTGGTGGTGCCCTGCCCCACGGCGAAGGAGCTGGCCGAGATCGCCGTCACCGCCGCCGACACCGCCCGGGTGCTGTGCGGCATCGACGAGCCGAGGGTGGCGCTGCTGTCCTTCTCCACGAAGGGCAGCGCAAAGCACGAGCTGGTCAGCAAGGTGCAGCAGGCGACCGCCATCGCCCATGAGATAGCCCCCAACCTCATTCTTGACGGCGAATTGCAGCTGGACGCCGCGCTGGTGCCGGAGGTGGCCGCTTCGAAGGCCCCGGGCAGCCCGGTGGCTGGGCGGGCCAACGTGCTGGTGTTCCCGGACTTGCAGGCCGGCAACATCGGCTACAAGCTGACCCAGCGCATCGGCGGCGCGGAGTGCTACGCCGTGCTGCAGGGGCTGGCGAAGCCCTGCAACGACCTGTCGAGGGGCTGCTCGGTGCAGGACATCGTGAACACCGTCGCCCTCACCGCCGTGCAGGCGGGGGCCTGAATCACCTGGCGGGGGACTTTCTCCCCCGCCATTCCTTTGCACTGTTTACCTATTCTTTGTGGAAAAACCCCGTAAAAACTGGTATAATGGTTATATATGGCGAAAACCGGCGTTTTCGCCCGAAGCGCCGCCTGTTCGGGGCGGTCATCATTCGATTATGAGGTGAATTATCATGTCCAATACCGCAATCGTGGGCATCAACTGGGGCGACGAGGGCAAGGGCCGCATGGTGGATTACTTCGCGGGCCGGTTCGACGTGGTCGTCCGCTACCAGGGCGGCAACAACGCGGGCCACACCGTCATCAACGAGTACGGCAAGTTCGCCCTGAACCTGCTGCCCTCGGGCATCTTCCATAAAAACGCCGTGAACCTGCTGGGCGCCGGCGTGGTCATCGACCTGAAGCACATCAACGAGGAGATGGGCCGCCTGCGCGAAAAGGGCGTGGCCATCACCCCCGACAACCTCAGGATCTCCGACCGCGCCATGATGGTGCTGCCCATCCACCCCAACCAGGACAGGTGGGAGGAGCAGCGCCTGGGCAAGGACCACTTCGGCTCCACCCTGCGGGGCATCAGCCCGATCTATGGCGACAAGTACATGAAAAAGGCCATCATGATGGGCGACCTGAAGCACCCCGAGGCGCTGGAGAAGCACCTGCGCCGCCTGGTGGACTGGAAGAACGACACCATCGTGCAGGGCTACGGCCAGCCGAAGATCGACTTCGACGAGACCCTCAGCTGGATCCACCAGTGGGGCGACGCGCTGATCCCCTACATCTGCGATGCGGGCGAGTTGCTTGAGAGCGCGGTGGACGCCGGCAAGGACATCATGTTCGAGGCCCAGCTGGGCGCGCTGCGGGACATCCAGTACGGCATCTATCCCTTCACGAGCTCCTCCTCCCCGCTGGCGGCCGAGGCCCCCGTGGGCTGCGGCATGCCGTCGCTGAAGGTGGATGAAGTGGTAGGCGTCACCAAGGCCTACTCCACCTGCGTGGGCGAAGGCCCCTTCGTGGGCGAGCTGGACGGCGACGCCGCCCACGACCTGCGGGAGGCCGGCGCGGAGTACGGTGCGGCCACCGGCAGGCCCCGCCGCGTGGCCTGGATGGACATTCCCGCCACCCGTTACGGCACGAAGCTCCAGGGCGCGACGGCGCTGGCGCTGACCAAGATGGACATACTGTCCTACCTGGACGAGATCCCGGTCTGCGTGGCCTACAGGCTGAACGGCGAGACCACCGACCGCTTCCCCTACCCCCCCCACCTGTACGACTGCGAGCCCGTCTACGAGACCCTGCCCGGCTGGAAGTGCGACATCTCCAAGGCCCGGAAGTGGGAGGACCTGCCCAAGGCGG
>JAZSAA010000442.1:0-4226 GCA_045601625.1 Clostridia bacterium
CCGTCAGGGCTGGTGACTTGACCGAATTTCCAATTCGGGCAAGTCAGTTTCGGCCGAAGGCCGAAACCGCGGATTTTCAAATTGATAATTTGAAAACCGCGCCGCTTGCACCGCCACTAAATACTAACCACTAAATACTAACCACTAAATACTAAATACTCAAATTCTGAAATATCGAGCATCAGCTCGATATTTCAGAATTTGTCCCTCTCCCCGAAAGAAGTGACGCCCATGCCTGACAACACCCCGCTGTCCGCCCTCTCCCGGCATCTGTTTCGGGCGGGGGCGGCGCTGCCCTTTCTGCGCGCGCCCATCGAAGGGCTGGCGCGTGTTCCGGACGATGAAGTAAAGAGTCTGGCCACGGACGGCGTTCACGTGTTCTGCGGGACGGAATGCGCGCCGGAATGGCCTGTGGTGGCGCATCTGCTGATGCACTGCCTGTTTCGTCATCCCGTGGCGCCGGCGGGGGTCGTCAGGCCGCTGTGGGACCTGGCCTGCGACATCTCCGCGGAATACCTGCGGGGCGAGTTCTTTCCCTCGGGAGAGGCGAACCTGACCCGCCGGGAGATCGCCGAGGCCCTGCCGGACAGCGTCGATCCACGGCTGGCTGGGGCGGTGTACCGGTCGCTGATGGACCTTTTCGCGGACGAACTGGAACCTCTTTACGCCCGGTTCCGCCGGGACGACCACCGCTACTGGTACACCCCGCCGCACTGCTTTTGTGACGAAGCCCGCAATCCGGCGAAAGTAAGGACGGAAGGCGGCAGGGGGGAGGGCGGCGCGGCCGCCACCTACGCCCGGCGGCTGGAGGAAGCCCTGGAGAGGCACTGGCCCTCCCCGGAGGCACTGCCCGGCGGCGCGGCCCGGACAGGACGCTACGGGCTCGCCCCTGGCAGCCGCGAGGAGAAGCTGCTGCTGCGCGCGGAAGGCAAATACGACTTCTCAAGGTACCTGCGCCGCTTCTCCACTACCCGGGAGGAGCTGCGCCTGGACCTCGACAGCTTCGACTACATCCCCTATTACTACGGCTTCCGGCGCTATGGCAACCTGCCCCTGATCGAGCCCCTGGAGGTCACCGAGAGCTTCAAGGTAGAATCGCTGGTGATTGCCATCGATACCTCCGGTTCCTGCACCCGCCCCATCGTCCAGCGGTTCCTGGCTGAGATCGAGCGCATGCTGATGCGCCACGACAGCTTCTTTTCGGACATGGAGATCCACATCGTACAGTGCGACGCCATCGTGCAGGACCACGCCGTCATCCACTCCGTAGAGGAGTGGAAGCGGTACGCGAAGAACCTGGTCATCCGGGGGCGGGGAGGCACGAACTTCACGCCGGTGTTCGAGCTGGTGGAGAAGCTCCGGGTGGGCCGGGCGCTGAAGCGACTGAAGGGGCTGATCTACTTCACCGACGGCGACGGCGTCTATCCCCGGAAGCCGACGCCCTACGAGACGGCCTTCGTATTCGCCACCCGGAAGGCGCTGGACTACAGCCTGCCGGACTGGATCGTGCCGCTGTGCCTGGAGCCCGTCCCGTAGCGGAAAAGCCAGGCCATCCATGTGGCGGCGCAGGCGCCGCCGCTACACATGCCGAACCATGCCGCATCCCCAAATACGTCATGCAGCGGCGGCAATCGACCGCCACAGCTTTTCAATACAGGAAGGACACATTCATGAACATCCAGCAAGCGAAGGTGGAAATCGCCCGGACCTACCGCGCCTACACGCGGCGCAACCCCGACGGGACGCACCGGATACCGGTGGAGAAGCAGCGGCCGGTGCTGCTGATCGGCCCGCCGGGCATCGGCAAGACAGCCATCATGCGCCAGATCGCGGAGGAATGCGACTGCGGCCTGGTGGCCTATTCGATGACCCACCACACCCGCCAGAGCGCCATCGGACTGCCGTTCATCTCCCGGAGGGTCTACGGCGGGGTGGAGCGGCAGGTCACCGAGTATACCATGAGCGAGATCGTCGCCGCCATCTACGACTATATGGACGAATCCGGCAAACGCGGCGGCATACTGTTCCTGGACGAGATCAACTGCGTTTCGGAGACGCTCACGCCCGTCATGCTCCAGCTGCTGCAAAACAAGACCTTCGGCAACGTGCCTCTGCCCGAGAACTGGATCATCGTGGCGGCGGGCAACCCGCCGGAGTACAACAAGTCGGTGCGGGAGCTGGACATGGTGACGCTGGACCGGGTCAAGCACATCGACGTGTCCGCCGACCTGCCCGTGTGGCAGCGCTACGCCGTGGCCCGGGGGGTGCACCCCGCCGTCAGGACCTACCTGAGCGTCTATCCCGACCACTTCTACCGGATCACGGAAACCGACCGGGGCCTGAGCTTCGTCACCGCCCGGGGCTGGGAGGACATGTCGCTGATGCTCCGGGCCATGGAGGAGGAGGGCGTCCGGGTGGACGGGGACTGGTGCCTGCAATACCTCCAGGACAACGAAATCGCCCGGTCCTTCGCGCTGTATTACGACCTGTTCCGGCACTTTTCGGACAGCGTACAGACCGACATCGGTTTGCCGGATGGCTTTTCGCTGGCGAAGGCGCTGCTCGAAAGCCGGGAGGCGTTGGCGGAACGGTCGTCCACCGAGTGCCTCGCCATCGCGGCGATGCTGTTCCACCCCATCGGGATCGAGGCGGAACGCCTGCTCCGGTGGGACAGGCGGCTTGCCCGGCGGGCGGAGCTGGCGGCGATGATGCCCGGGGAGGACGATTTCTCCGAGGAGGCGGTTCGCGCGTTCTTCGATAAGAAGCGGGAGGCCGTGGCCATCAAGGTTTCCCACGATGTGATGAAGCCGGAGGAGGAATTCCGGGAACGGTCGGTCCTGGCGGACCTGGAGGAGGGCGTCGCGGCCTGGCGAAAGCTGCCCTTTGGAACAAGGGCCGCTTTTGCTGAATATGAAAAGAAGCACATCGAAGCGGAGAGGGCCAACCGGGATGCCGATTGTGCGGGGGTTTCCCGAGCGGCGGAGGCGGCCTTTGAGGCACTCGAGGCCTGTCCCCGGGGGCGCAGCGCGCGGCTGTACCTGGCGAATGACCTCGCGGCCTCGGCGGCCTGCGCGGCCATCTTGGAGGCGCATCCCTCGCCGCGCTTTGAACGGTATCGCGGGGAGATCGAGACGTGACGGTGGCGGCGCAGTCGCCGCATGGGGTGAGCCGGACAGTGGCGGCAGGTCACTGTACACGTGGCGGCGGCAAACTGTCGCCATCGCCAGGATGTATGTCATGCTGAGCGAAATCAAAGCATCTGTACGAAACCTGTAAGGAGGCCTGTCGAACAAGGGTGAGAGGCATCACTCTATAAAATTATGTTTAGGTTAACTGTCACATAGCCTATTGACATCATCGCTTTACCATGCTATAATGCCATCAACCGTTGAGGAAGAAGAGTAATCTCCTGATCGAGCGTTACAGAGAGCCGCGGGCGGTGGAATCGCGGCACGGGCGGCGGAGACGAATGGGCTTCCGAGGGCGAACCGAACGGGGCGCGGTCCTCAGTAGGGGAGACGGAGTTCCCTCCGTTATCAAAGGTTGCCGTATGATGGTACGGTATTGAGCGGGCGCGCAAGCGTCAAGCCGGGTGGCACCGCAGGGTGATAGACGATCCCTGTCCCAGCATTCACAACTGGGACAGGGTTTTTTGCGTCCTGTCCCGAACGCCGAAGCGGAAAGGAGAATCCCCATGAGCGCAAAGAAGATCATCCCCTACAAGATCTATCTGGAGGAGAGCGAGCTGCCGAAGACCTGGTACAATGTCCGCGCGGACATGACGAACAAGCCCGCGCCGCTGCTGAACCCCGGCACCCTGAAGCCCATGACCGCCGACGACCTGGCTCCCGTGTTCTGCGAGGAGCTGATCAAGCAGGAGCTGGACAACGACACCCGGGAATACCCCATCCCCCAGGAGATCCAGGACTTCTACAAGATGTACCGCCCCTCGCCGCTGGTGCGGGCCTATTGCCTGGAGGAGAAGCTGCAGACCCCGGCGAAGATCTACTACAAGTTCGAGGGCAACAACACCTCCGGCAGCCACAAGCTGAACTCGGCCATCGCCCAGGCCTACTACGCCAAGAAGCAGGGCCTGAAGGGCGTCACCACCGAGACCGGCGCGGGCCAGTGGGGCACGGCGCTGTCCATGGCCTGCTCCTACTTCGGCCTCGACTGCAAGGTGTACATGGTGAAGGTCTCCTACGAACAGAAGCCCTTCAGGCGCG
>JAZSAA010000443.1:0-2270 GCA_045601625.1 Clostridia bacterium
AGGCTCCCTGCCGCAAAAAAGGCCCCGCCCGCGGCGTACACGCCGCCGCGTACGATTAAAGATCGGGGCGCTCCGCCGGTTCCCCGCTTCAAATCTTTGATTTGAACCGGGGAAGTGCGGCCCATAGGCCGGGCCCGCAAACCCTTTGGGTTTTCCCCCCTCCCCCGATCCCCCCGGTAAGTTAGCCAAAGCCCTCCCCTGAAAGGGGAGGTGGCGCGTAGCGCCGGAGGGGTTCCGTCAGCCCGATAAATCAGAAGTTGCCGATCATTACCAAAGAAGAAAAACCATGTCCAGAAAGAAAAAGCGCCCGGGGCTCTATCTCTCCCCGGTCCTCGCGGCGGTGGTGGCGGTCGCGCTGATTGGCGTGTCCTTCGGGGCGGGGTGGTTTTTCGGGGTGCGCTCCACCCAATTCCACGGCAACATACTGCTGGTGAACGAGAGCCATCGGCTGGCCGAGAACTACGTGCCTGAGGGGCTGGTGAACCTGTACACCCAGCGCCACTCCTTCCGCATGGCCAGCAGCGAGATCTACCTGACCCGCGAGACCTACGAGGCCATGGAGAAGATGTTCCATGCCGCCGAGGAGGCGAACATGAACGGCTATATCGTCACCAGCGGCTACCGCAGCTACCAGCGCCAGCAGGAGGTCTACGCCCAGAGCGAGCCCGGCAAGGCCCAGCAGCCGGGGGCCAGCGAGCACCAGACCGGCCTGGCCTTCGACGTGACCGTCGAGACCAACGACGGCTTCGAGAGCACGCCCCAGTACGGCTGGCTGATGGCCCACGCCCACGAATACGGCTTCATACAGCGCTATCCCGCCAACAAGGCCGACGTCACCGGCATCAGCTACGAGCCCTGGCACTACCGCTATGTCGGTGTGGACGCCGCCACCCGCATGCACAGCTCCGGCCAGACGCTGGAGGAGTTTTTGGGACAGTAGTCGCGGTCCGAAGACCTGAATGACACATCTGCCACCATATACAACAGGCAGGGGCGCCGATGCGGCGCCCGCCCGGGCACGAATCACATCGTTGTACCCGGCGGGCGGCCCATCCTCGCCCCTACACTTTATATATCGTAATATCAATACCCCTTGTCCCGGTCCACCAGGTGCAGTAGCGGTTTGCCCTCGCAATACCGGTGGAAATCCTCGATGAACATCGCCACGATCCGGTCCACGGTGTATTCCAGGGTCATGTTCCCGGCCACGTGGGTGGTGATCAGCAGCCGGGGACAGTCCCACATCGGGCTGTCCTTCGGCAGGGGCTCGGTGGCGAACACGTCCAGCGCTGCGCCGGCCAGGTGGCCGCCGGCCATCAGCTTCAACAGCGCCCCTTCGTCCACGGCGCTGCCCCGGCCTACGTTGATCAAAAAGGCGTCTTTGGGCAGCAGCGACAGCCGCCGCCCGTCCATGATGCCCGCCGTCTCGGGCGTGCCCGGCAGGGACATCACCAGCAGGTCGGTTTCGGGAAGGATACCGTCCAGCGCCGACACCGGCAGGGTCCTGTCGAACATGGCACCGGCGTCCCGCCCCGAGCGGTTCAGAGCGACAATGCGCTTTGGCCCGAAGGCCCGCAGGCGTACCGCCGTCTCCCGCCCGATGTCACCCGCGCCCAGCAGCGTGATCCGGCTGCCGCGCAGGGAACGGATGGGCAGGTCGCGCACCCAGTCCCGCCGGGCGACGACGCGGTTGTAGTCCGGCTGCCGGCGCATCAGCTCCAGCGCCACCATGACCACGTGCTCCGCGATGGTTACGCCGTAGGCCCCGGAGGCGTTGGTCAGCAGCGCCTGCGGGTTGGCGAAGGCGCCGGGGCGCAGGAACGGCTCCACTCCGGCGAAGGAGCAGCACATCCACTGCAATGCCGGCGCGGCCCCGGGCAGGGCCGGGTCGGGGCTGAGTATGATTTCGGCGCCGGCGGCCTCGCGGAGGGCGGCGGCGAGGTTGTCGCAGAAGACGACGGAGTAGCCGCGCCCTTCGGCGGCCGCAATGATGTCCCGGCGGTTATTCTCCGTAAGGCGGGGCGTGCAGACCAGTATCTTTTTCATGGCGTTGTTCCTTTTGTCGGTGGTTGTAAAGTGGGGCGGAGGGTGATATATTCTGATTTGTCGGGCTAACGCCCGTTTGAAGGGGGACAGGTCCCCCTTCAATACATCCTCCTCAGATTTGCCTGAAATCCTGCGGATTTCCGGGCGGCAAATCTGCAAGGAAGCCTTTTTTGCTCTGGTCGCAGGCTCCCTGCCGCAAAAAAGCTCCCGCCCGCGGCGTACAC
>JAZSAA010000444.1:0-2598 GCA_045601625.1 Clostridia bacterium
CCATCACGCCCTTGCCCTTCGAGCAGCCCTTCGGGGCGATGTCGATCTCGATCACGTTCTGGAACGCCTCGACCTTATCGCCGTAGCGTTCGTTGATGGAAGCCGACAGCCTCGCGGCGTCCTCCAGGCTCTCGGTGTGCACGCTCACCTGGTGGATCAGGCCTTTGGGCGCGTCGTCCACGCCGGTGATCACGTAGTATTTGCCGGGGTAGTCCATCGGGGCGAACACGCAGATGTCGCCCTCCACGTCCAGCGTCAGCCGGTAGCCCTTCGGGTTCAGCTCCCGCACCAGGGCGTCGGCCACGTCCCGGTCCACGCCCCGCTTCAGGATCGGCCTCATGTCGCCGTCCACGATGTTGGCCCCGCTGCTGGTGATGTAAAAGTCCGGCTTCACCAGTCCGGTGATGAAGGGGGTAAGCCCCCCCACCTGCCGGCCCGTACACAGCCCGAACAGGTGCCCCGCCGCCTGGTACTGGCGGATCTTCTCCACGTTCTCCGGCGGCAGCTTCACGTCCGCCTTGTAGAAATACAGCGTTCCGTCGAAATCGCTGGCAAAGACCTTCTTCAATTGATTAACCTCCTTCATAACTTCTGATTGGCGAGCTGACGGAACCCCTCTGGCCCCGCGGTGAATTTGCCAAATCTTTGATTTGTCAAATTCAGTTTCGCCCTTCGGGCGAAAACGGCAATCCTCCGGATTGCCGCCTTGCAGGCGGGGCCGTAGGGGTTCCGTATGCAACGCATCTCCCCGATCAATCAGAATTTATACAATAAAATCATCCGTAACGGAAGGCTTCAGGTTCCATATCTTCAATTCGCCGCCACTGAGCGTGTAATTGAACTCCCGCTCCGTCGGGTACACGTGAGTCGTGAACGTGGCTTCGCCGCCGTGGGCGAAGAGGTCCGCCGAGCAGCGATCGATGGACACCCGCAGCTTTTTCAGCGGCGTGTCCAGAGGCATGTCCAGCACCTCGCCCACCGCCTGGTTGAAGCGCCTGTCCATGCCGCTGCGGTCGACGGTGCAGCGCTTCGAGGCGCTGTCGTAGTGCAGCCGCAGGCCGCCGGAGCCGTCCGCCCGGGTGAACAGGTTGAAGTCCAGGTCACCATCGCCGGCGGCGGTCAGCTCCAGCTCGCAGACGGCGGGCAATTTGCCCTCGGGGGCGATCTCCTTGTCCCGCAGCGCCGCCAGGGCGGGCAGGGGCGTCTGCACCAGCTTGCCGTCCCGGATGCGCAGCTCCCTGGGCAGGGACAGGCTGCCCTCCCAGTCCTCCTCCTCGGTGGGATAGTGGTTGTCCGGAAGGCCGATCCATGCGATCAGTATGGCCCTGTCGGGGTCGCCGATGGACGCCGCGCCCTGGGCCGCGTAGAAGTCGAAGCCGTAATCCAGATGGCGATAGGGGCCGTCCGGGGTGAAGGTCAGCGTGTCGTAATCCATGTGCCCGATCAGGTACACGTTGTGGTTGGGGCTCTCGCCGCGCCCCGGCAGCTTCGTGTACTGGGGGGAGAAGATCAGCACGTCCCGGCCGCTGATGTTCACGATGTAGGGGCATTCCCACATCCCGCCGAACTTCTCATAGCCCGGCACCTTCAGTTCGCCCGCGAAGCGCCAGCCGGAGAGCAGCTGCTCCGATTCGTAGATCAGTACGCAGCCCCGCTTGTCCAGCGTCTGGGCGCCGATGAAAATGTAATACTTCTGCTTGTCCTCGTTCCACACCACCTTTGGGTCGCGCTGGTGCTCGCTGTGGTCGTCCCTGGGGCCGAACAGCGGCTTTTCCAGCTTGCGGGGGCGGCCATCCTCGCCCAGCACCGCCGTGCAGGTGTAGGGCGTGCGGGTCCAGTCCTCGTCCCGGTGATTGCCGGTGTAGAAGAACACCAGCTCGCCGTCCCGGGAGATGGCGCTGCCCGAGTGGGTGCCCCGGTTGTCGTAGAAGCAGTCCGGCGCCAGGCCGATGCCGGCATTCTGCCAGTGGATGAGGTCGGGGCTGGTGACGTGGTACCAGTACTTCAGGCCGTGCACAGCGCCCCAGGGGCACCACTGGTAGCACAGGTGCCAGGTGCCCTTGTGCAGCGCGAAGCCGTTGGGGTCGCTGCTCAGGCCGGTGATGGGCTGCACATGATAGCGCTGGCGCCAGGCCGATGCCTGAATGCGATCATACAGCTCCCGGATGTCCTCCGGCCCCTGCAACACCCGATACCGCTCCTCGCGGGTCCATTCCTTCATATATCTCGCTCCTCTCTGATGGAGTTTAATTCCGATATCAATATCATAACATGAAACCGCATAAAAAGCTATGGGAAAATGCAAGACGGCGGCGATACGTTAATTTTTGCAAAACCCCTGTGGACAAACTATGCCATTCAGGTGAATTTACGGGGAATTCGGCAAAATATTGTTGACAAACGGGCATATCTAAAGTAAAATAAACTTTGCAGGTCAAGAAGTCCAAGGGCTTTTTGAACCCCTGCGGACGGCGATTTGGACGTACCGGGGTTTCGCCGGATCGCCGGATGGTGCGGGAACGCGCGGGTGTAGCTCAATGGCAGAGCTCCAGCTTCCCAAGCTGATCACGTGGGTTCGATTCCCATCACCCGCTCCAT
>JAZSAA010000445.1:0-4000 GCA_045601625.1 Clostridia bacterium
CATGCCCTTCCTGTCGCTGGTGTTGTCCATGTGGAGGAAGTAGGCGTCCAGCTTGATGATGTCGATGTTCAGCTCATGGAGCATGTTCAGCGAGGAATAGCCGCTGCCAAAGTCGTCCATCAGCACCACGAAGCCCTGCTCCCGCAGCTGCTGCACGGTTTCCCGCACCTTCTGGGAATCCTCGCCGCAGGCCGATTCGGTGATCTCGATCTTCACCGCCGAGTGGGGCAGGCCGTAGCGGGCCAGCAGGTCACAGAAGTGCTGGGGCACGTTCAGGGTGAAGATGTCCACCTGGGAGACGTTCACCGAAATCGAAATCAGCGGAAGCCCCCGGTCCAGGCAGCTGCGGCTCCACCGGCAGACGCTCTCCCAGATGAACTTGTCCAGGTCGGGGATGAAGCCGTACTTCTCCAGCACCGGCACAAAGGCCGAGGGCGGCACCATCTGGCCGTTGGGCTTGATCCAGCGGGCCAGCGACTCCGCGCCCACCACCTTCCCGGTGGAGGCCCGCACCTGGGGCTGGAGCCAGAAGGTGATCTCCCGGTTCTTCAGGGCGTCCTGGAAGTCGGAGAGGATGTGGTAATCCTCCGCCGTCTTGTTGTACATCGACGGATCGAAGGTGCGTATGCGGTTCTTGAAGTCCTGCTTGGCGTGCTGGCAGGCCAGCGAGGCCTGGTCGAACAGGTTCAGGATCGAGGTGGTGCCGTTGGAGAGGCTGATGCCGAAGGAGGGCAAAAAGCCGATGGACACCCCGAAGCGCACGATGACCCGGTGCACGTTCTCGTAGAGCTGCCGGGTGTCGATGCGGTCGGCGGGCACCAGCAGGCAAAAATCGTCGTTGCCCATGTAGCCCGCGATGCCCTCGCAGGCCTCGGCGTCCTTGGTCAGGCCGCTGCCGATGCGGGCCAGCACCATGTCCCCCGCCTTGCGGCCGTACCACTCGTTGAACAGCTTGAACTGCTCCAGGTCGATGACCACCAGCATCCAGTTCATGCTGCGGTTGTTGAGCAGCGGCTTGGTGGCGTTGAAGAAGTCGTCCTCCCGCAGAAGGCCGGTCAGCGGGTCGTGAATGGCGCTCTGGCGACTGCGCACCCGGGTGACGCCGGCCTCCCGGTCCTTGATGTTCTGGATGTCGTATATGTAGCAGTAGACCAGGCCCTCCGGCAGCTTGTTCACCGCGCCGCCGACCACGACCTGCTCCACCCAGCGCCAGCCGCCCTCGGGGTTGAGCACGCGGAACTGGAAGTCCAGCACCCCCGGCAGCCCGGAAGCCTCCAGCCGACGCATCAGCGTATCCGGGTCCATGGCGTCGGCATAGGCCTGGCGATCCTCCTCGTAAACAAGGTGGTCCACCGCGAAATCGCAGAAGCTCCGGAAGCTCCCCTCCGTGGCGGGGATCCGGTACTTCCCCTCGATGTTGTAGAGGAACCGGAAGCGATCCTCGTTCAGATCGATGCCCAGCAGCTCGTCGTAGGAGGAATTGTTCAGGTATTCCAGCACAAACTCCTGCGACTGCCTGCCCTGGGCCATGGCGAGCAGAGTGTTGATCATGGCGAACCTCCTTTCCCCCGTTTTGCCAGAAATATACCATCTCCGTAAATTATATCCATATTTCACTGTAAAGGCAAGCGTGATTTGTGTTATTGCCCCATAAGGATTATTAATCATTAATCCGAAGCCGGAATAAATAATGTCACCTAACAATTGCATTTTATGGAATAATATGGTATGATAACAGAGATGTAAATTCCGCGAAAGGAAGCGATTGACATGTTTGTTGCGGACGCCCATTGCGATACGCTGTACAAGATCGCCATATTGGGAATGGCGCCCGGGAAATGCGCCGTGACGCCCCAGCGACTGACCGAGGGCGGCGTGGGCCTGCAAACCTTCGCCCTGTTCGCCGGGCGGCAGGGGCCCAAGGGGACGCCCTACGCCGACGGGCTGGCGATGCTGGCGGCGGCGACCTGGCTGGGCGCGCCGATGCTGACGGACGACCTGCCCGACAGCCCCCCGGAAAAGCCCATGGGCGTATTCTCCTGCGAGGGCGGCGAGATGCTGGAGGGCTCGCTGGAACGGCTGACCGAGTTCCAGCTGGCGGCGCGACTGCGGATGATCGCCCTGACCTGGAACTTTGAAAACGAGATCGGCCACCCCGCCAAGGAAGGCCCGAAGGGCGGCCTGAAGCCCTTCGGCATCAAGCTGTTGGCGGCCATGGACCGCTACGGCATACTGGCCGACACCTCCCACCTGAACGAGGCCGGCTTCTGGGATGTGTGCGAGCATTCGTCCCTGCCCCCCGTCGCCTCCCATTCGGACTGTCGCTGGCTGTGCGACGTGCCCCGCAACCTGAAAAAGGAACAGGTCCGGGCCATCGTCGACCGGGGCGGCTTCATCGGCGTCAACTTCTTCAGCAACTTCCTGTGCGCCGACGGCCACGCCACCCTGGACGACGTGGGGCGCCACATCGACGCCATGTGCGAGCTGGGCGCCGAGCACGTGCTGGGCTTCGGCTCCGACTTCGACGGCATCGAGCAGTGGCCGGAGGGCCTGGCCGATCCCTCGGCCTTCCCGGCGCTGCTGGACGCCCTGCGCAGGCGCGGCTACAGCGAACAGACCCTCGCCGGCATCGCCGGCCTGAACCTCTGGAACCTGCTAAAGCGGGCTGAGCGGGAAGCCAAGATCAAATGAGCGAAAACCACGTCATCGGCATACTGGCCCATGTGGACGCGGGCAAGACCACCCTGTCGGAGCAGCTTCTGTTCCACGCCGGCGTGCTGCGCGCGCCGGGACGGGTGGACCATCGGGATGCCTTTCTGGACGCCCACCCGCTGGAACGCCAGAGGGGCATCACCATATTTTCCGACCAGGCGGTGTTCCAGCGGGACGGGCACCGCTATTTTTGGGTGGACACCCCCGGCCACGCCGATTTCGCCGCCGAAATGGAGCGCGCCCTGGCGATTCTGGACCTGGCCGTGCTGGTGATCAACGGCGCGGAGGGCGTACAGAGCCACACCGAGACGCTTTGGACGCTGCTGGCGGCCTACCGCGTGCCCACGCTGCTGTTCATCAACAAGACGGACCGCGCCGCCTGCGACGTGCCGGGGGTGCTGGCGCAGCTGAAGAAGCGACTGTCCGCGGACATCGTGGACATGGGCGGCTGGCACGGGGGCGACCTGCCCACCGCGGCGGCCGAAGCCGTGGCCGAGCGGGATGAAGCCCTGCTGGAGCGCTGGCTGTCCGACGTATACGACCCCGCCGCGTGGCTGGACGGCCTGCGCGACCAGTTTCGACGGCGTCAGCTCTTCCCGGTCTACAGCGGCTCCGCCCTGAACGATGTGGGCGTTGCAGAGCTGCTGGACGCGCTGTGTCTGCTGGCACAATGCCCCCGAAGAGGCGACGCCCGTCCCCCAAAGGCTCCCTCTCCGAGGGCGCTGTCGCCGAAGCCGACCGAGGGAGTCGCCCCCTTCCGCGCCCTGTGCTACAAGATCCGCCACGAAGCCCAGGGCGGCCGGGTGTGCTTTTTCAAGGTGCTGTCCGGCAGCCTGCGGCCCCGGGAGGAGTTTCCCGTCGCCGGGGGCACGGCCCGGGTGAACGAGCTGCGGCTGTACAGCGGCACGAAATTCACCCCGCTGCAACGGGCGGAGGCGGGCATGCTCTGCGCCGCGCCGGGGCTCGCCGAAGTAAGGGCCGGGGACATCCTCGGCGCGGGCGGCGGTCGCAACCGCTTTTACACCGAGCCCATGATGGCCGCCACCGCCCTGTGGGACAGCGCCGTTCCCGCGGGCAAGGTGCTCGAGGCCCTGCGCGCGCTGGAGGACGAGGACCCGGCGCTGTCGGTGTCGGTGAACGAGACCACCGGCGGCATCGACCTGCGGGTGATGGGACGCATCCAGCTGGAGGTCATCCGCCAGCTGATGCAGGACCGGTTCGGCCTCCGGATCGACTTCGGACCGATGCGGGTGCTGTACATGGAGACCGTCGCCGGCCCCGCCGTGGG
>JAZSAA010000446.1:0-3577 GCA_045601625.1 Clostridia bacterium
CCCTACGGGATTTGTTTGATTATAAGGAAACGGTAGAGGCTTCAACGTTTCTTGATCCCTTGAATCAAAAGAAATCCGTTAGGATTTCCTCCTCCACTAACCACTAAATGCTAAATACTAAATACTGAATTCTGATTTGTCTCTCCGAGACAAATCACAATTCATCCCTCGAACAGCTACCCACATTTTAACATCTTTGCGGCGGCGTGTCAAAAAATATCGGCGCGGCCGCCCGAAGGCCGCCGCGCTGATCGTCTGTCTCTTACCCCGCCCGGATCACGTCGTAGCGCTCGGAGCCCACCACGTTCATCATGTTGCGGTAGGGGTCCATCTCGCCAGCCATGACCTGGGAGAAGATCCGGGGCGTGAAGCCGGACACCAGGGCCACGCCCTGCGCGTTGCTGCGCACGGGCTGCTGCTGGTTGCGGGACTGCACGTTCCAGAACACCACCCGGGGCAGCCGGTAGCCATGCCGCCGGTACAGCTGCCGGGCCTGCTCGAAGTTGGACAGGGAGGCGTTGCCGGCGCAGGCGTCGAACTCCATGTCGGAGACGATGTACAGGGTCGAGGGCAGCTGGCTCTGGGGCAGGCGGTTCTCCACCGCCGCCCGCAGGATCAGCTCGAACACCTTCTGCAGGTCGGTGTTGGCGCACTCGTCAAAGGTGCGGCAGTAGCGCACGACCTCCACGATGTCCGCGCCCCTGATCTCCACAAGCTGGGGATTCATGGAAAAGGTGATGAAGTGGTTGCGGAACGCGCCGCGGTTGCGCTGGGCGAAGTAGATCGCCAGCGACTGGGCCACGGCGGCGGGGGTGGGTCGGCCACCGCCGTACATGGAGCCGGAGCCGTCCGCCACCACCAGGACGTTCTCGCCGTCGGTGAAGTCCTCCAGAGCGTTCCAGGTCGCGTCCAGCGCGGCGCGCTGGTCCTCGGAGGCCCTGTAGGCCGCCTCGACGATCTCGCAGGGCATCAGTGTGCCGGTGTGCAGTTTCGCCTCGCCCCGGCTGACCTTCGCCATGAAGTCGCGGTAGCGCGCCCCGTCGTTGCGGATGAAGGCGCGGCGGTACTTGAACATGGCCTTCGAGGGCTGCGCGGCGTAATCGAAGGTGTAGTCCCGCTCGCGCAGGTTGTTCTCCAGGATGCGGATCTGCCGGCGCAGCGCGGCCAGCGCCCTGCGGTACCGGGCCTCGGTCATGCCGAAGGCGCGGGCCAGGTCCTTCGCCATGGCCACGGTATCGGCGTTGGACGCGTTCACCGAGGGCAGCCACTTTGCCAGCAGGGACACGGCCTCGCCCTTCTCCAGGGCGGACAGGTCCAGGCCCAGCTGGTACTTCAGCAGCGCCACGGCCTCGCCCCTGGCAGGGGTGTCCAGCAGCGCCAGCACGTCGTCCCAGCGGCCGTACTCGGCCATCCAGGGCAGGTTGCGCACCGCCGAGGGCAGCTGGTTGTTCGCCAGCCAGCGCATCAGCACCCGGAACACCCGGCGCTCGCCCAGGCCGCCCCGGACATCCCTGGCGTAGAAGAGGATCTTCATGGCCAGGTCGGGGTTCTCGGCGTAGGCCCGCAGGAAGCGGGTCTCGAGCTCCCCGTCGCTCGCGCCGCGCAGCGCGCCGATGGAGGCGAACAGGTCCAGACACGCGCTGCCGGTGGAGCGCAGGGTGGCCGCGCCGTTCTCGGTCAGAGTTCGGTTGGTCAGGTTCTTCAGAAATTGCAGCATGAAGATCTCTCCTTTCTTCGTGATGTCGCAACCGTCAAAGCGCCGCGATCCATTGGCTTTGGATCGATTTTTAAAAATGGTGCTGTTTGTATTGCTGCAGGCGCTTTTCACCCGGGCGCTTGGGCCCGTTTCCCTTGCGGTGATTGTACTTTACCACATCCCGCTCATCCTTTCCCGTCAAAAAAGTTGCGAACACGCCGGGGCAAAAAAAGAGACCGCCTTCCGGCGATCCCTTTTCCGCTGCCTCAATAGATCTCCGCATCCCTGGACAGCACCCAGCCCCGCTGGTTGTGGAAGCGGATCTGGCACCACTCGCCGCCCCTGGAATCCTTCTGCCGGAAGCCGGTGAAGATGGCCGTCTCGCCCTTGTACAGGGTTCCGACATAGTAGCTGTTGGTGCCGGCGTCCGAATAGACGTCCAGGTCCCGCTTGGCAAACAGCGAGGTGTCGTCGGGCGCAGGAACGTTCGTATAGTTCCAGAACTGGCCCGTCTGCCGGTCGCAGAGGTCCGCGTGCAGGCTGGAGACCCAGCCGTAGTGGTTGCCGTAGAAGACGTCGAACCAGGCGACGCCCCGATCGTCCACGGAGATGTGTCCGCCCCACTCATATGCGGTGTCCGGCCTGAGATTGGCCGCCCGTTCGCCGCTGATTCCCGGCGCGTCGCGCACGTAGGTGGGATCGGCGATGGCATAGACCACGTCCTCCGCCAGCGCGGCGACGCCCATGACCAGCAGCGCCAGCGCCAGCGCGACGATCTTCCTGAAGCGCATAACAGTCTACCTCCTCGCGATACATGTTCCCATTGACATCGGCATTATTTTACACACAATAAACATTTATGTCAATAGCGAAAATGCGGCGCAGAAAGCGCGGCGAAGGCCCGAACCGGAATGGTTCGGGCCTTCGCCGGCAAATTAACATATTACTTGCCCGCGTAGAACTCGGTGGTGGTGGGGTTCTTCTGGATCAGCACGCTGCTCTGGTCGAACACCTGGATCAGCTCGTCCGCTGCGGCGTGCACGGCTTCCTCGGTGGTGTCGGACAGGTAGATCACCAGGGTGTACTCCTGGTACACGTTGCCTTCGTCGACCCAGCCGCCCTCGGCCTGCTGGATGGTGTAGCCGCCGAAGTGCTTGATCAGGATGGCCTTCGCCTGCTCCAGGGCCTCGGCCTGGGTGAACACGGGCTTGTTGGAATCCTTGCCGTTGGTGCCCAGGTACATCACGTACTGCACATCCGCCTCTGCCGCGGGCGCCGGTTCTTCAATGGGCACGATGTCCTCGGCCAGGTCGTCCAGCCAGTGGAACTCGTTGGTCTTCACCACGTCCTCGCCATAGATGGTCTTCCAGTCGTTGGCCATGGATATCACGTGATAGCCGGATTCCTCCCACTTCTCCTTCAGGGGCTGCACCTTCTCGGCGTTGCCGTAGTCCCGCACCTCGTCGTCGGCGATCAGCATGAAGGCCGCGCTCTTGTAGCGGTTGTGGAAGATGGTGTAGTTGTGCATGGCGGTGTCGCCGCCGGAATTGCCGAAGGACAGCACCGGCTGGCGGCCGATCTCCCGGGCGATCAGCAGCACCTTGTTGGTCTTCAGGTTCTTGATGACCAGCTTGTCGGTGCGCACCAGGGTGTCGTTGTTGGTGTAGACGTAACGCACGCCGTCCTCTTTGCCCTGGTTGGTGGCCTCCAGCTGCACGTCCATGCCGATGATGTTCTCAAAGGGGATGTCCAGCACGCCCTCGACGTAGGTGCGGCAGATGAAGCGGTCGCTGCCGCTGACGATGTAGCACTTGAAGCCGTTGGCCTGCAGGTACTCCACCACCTCGATCATGGGCTGGTAGAAGGTCTCGGCGTAGGTCA
>JAZSAA010000447.1:0-5523 GCA_045601625.1 Clostridia bacterium
GGGCACGGACCTGGTGGTCACCGGCGAGGGCCGCACCGACTGGCAGAGCTGCTTCGGCAAGGTGATGCAGGGCGTGGGCGAGCGCGCCGCGAAAAAGGGCGTGATCGCCGTGGGCCTCAGCGGCTCGCTGGGCCGGAACGCCTGGCAGATCTTCGACCACGGCATCGCCTCGCTGATGACCACCGTGGACGCGCCGATGCCCCTGGAGGAGGCGCTTGGCCGCGCGGAGGAGCTGTATTACCTAGGCGCAGTGCGCATGTTCCGCTTCATCAAGGCGGGCATGGACCTGATGAAGAAGCGGGAGGGATAAGCCATGTATGATTTTACCACCCTCGGGGCCGTGGCCGGCCTCGCCGTCGCCATCGTACTGATCGTCAAGAAGGTCCACCCGGCCTACAGCCTGATCCTCGGCGCGCTGGTCGGCGGCATCATCGGCGGCGGCGGGCTGGTGACCACGGTGAATACCATGGTATCCGGCGCCCAGAGCATGATGTCCTCGGTGCTGCGCATCATGACCTCCGGCATCCTCGCCGGCGCGCTGATCAAGACCGGCTCCGCCCAGAAGATCGCCGAAACCATCGTGGATAAAATGGGCGAGCGGCTGGCGCTGGCGGCCATCGCCCTGGCCACGATGATCATCTGCGCCGTGGGCGTGTTCATCGACATCTCTGTCATCACCGTGGCCCCCATCGCGCTGGCCATCGGCAAGAAAGCGAAGCTGAACAAGCAGAGCCTGCTGCTGGCCATGATCGGCGGCGGCAAGGCCGGCAACATCATCTCCCCCAACCCCAACACCATCGCGGCCTCCGAGGCCTTCGGCGTGGACCTGACCTCGCTGATGTTCAAGAATATCGTGCCCGCGGTGTTCGCGCTGGCCATGGCGGTGCTGCTCTCCACGATGCTGTCCAGGAAGAAAAACGGCCTCGGGGTCGCCCAGAACGACATCGAAACCAGCGACGCCGCGCTGCCCGGGTTCCTGCCCGCCATCGTGGGCCCCCTGGTGGTGATCGTACTGCTGGCCCTGCGGCCCATCGCCGGCATCTCCATCGACCCGCTGATCGCGCTGCCCGTGGGCGGCCTGGTGTGCATGCTGGTCACCGGGAACATCAAGGGCGTGGTGCCCATCACCGATTTCGGCCTGTCGAAGGTCGTGGGCGTGTCGATCCTGCTGATCGGCACCGGCACCATCGCCGGCATCATCAAGGCCTCCGCGCTGCAATACGACGTGATCGCCCTGCTGGAGAAGCTGAACATGCCCGCCTTCATGCTGGCCCCGCTGGCCGGCATACTGATGGCCGGGGCCACCGCCTCCACCACCGCGGGCGCGACCATCGCCACCCAGACCTTCGCGCCGACCCTGATCCAGCAGGGCGTGCCAGCCCTTGCCGCCGGCGCGATGGTGCACGCGGGCGCCACCGTCGTCGATTCCCTGCCCCACGGCTCCTTCTTCCACGCCACCGGCGGCAGTGTGAACCTGTCCATCGGCGAGCGGATGAAGCTGATCCCCTATGAAGCGTGCGTCGGCCTGACGGCCACGGTCGTCAGCGTCGCCATGTTCCTGATCTTCGGATGACCCGGCATCCCTAATAAAAAGGACCGCCTCAGGGCATTCGCTCTGAGGCGGTCCTTTTTAGATCCCCATCTTTCCCATGATCCCGTCCGCGGTCACGCCGGGATGGGTGACGTACAGCCGGGCGATCTGCGTTACCAGGTCTGCGTCCCAGCCGTGGCGGCCGGCGATCTCAGCGGGGCCGCGGCCCTTTGCCGTCTCCTTCATCACGGTCTCGATCTGGGCCCTCAGGTCCACCGGCTTCGGCGCGGCGACCCTGCCCGCGTGGGGAATGTCGACGCGCCGGACGGCGATAACCCCGTCCTCCACCGTCAGCACCGCCAGCGTGATGGCCTGGTTGAAGCGCCTCGGCCCACAGCTGCCGGGATTCAGCAGCAGCGCGCCGCCTTGCCGCGCCTCATCGTACCTGTGGGTATGGCCGACGATCACCAGGTCATACGGGCTCAAATCGGCGGGAAGGTCCTTCTTCTTGTGGGTCATGTACACCCGCAGCCCAGCGAGGCCGAAGTCCAGAAACAGCGGGATGCGCTCGGCCCACTCCCTGTCGTTGTTGCCGCGGACGACGTACACCGGGGCGATCTCCGAAAGCCGGTCGATGATCTCCTGCCGGTTGATGTCCCCGCCGTGCAGTATTGCCTCGCAACCCTCCAGCGCCGACAGCACCTCCGGCCGCAGCATTCCGTGGGTGTCCGATAATACGCCGATCTTCATGCATGTCACTCCCATCATGCCGATAATCCGTAATCCCGGTGCGCGGCCGGTCATGATGGCGACGGGTCCGGGCGTCGGCTCCGCGATCAAACGATTCGTTTTATTGGATAACAGCCGCCACAGACGACCCTGTTTCTTTATACAGCGCTCATATCAAACCCCGGCGCCGTTTCCCCGGTGTATCAATCCCCCGCTGCCCGGGTAAAATTCCGGTTCTGCGCCAGCCTCTGGTCTGCGCCGGTTGTAGCCGGCCGCTGCCCTGATATTATCATGAAACGGGCGTGATGGCAACGTCTTTTTCATGGCCACGAGTCCCTTCTGCCCTTCCCGGTTCCGATCGTCCCCGCGTAAGCGCTGTTGCACCGCCCGGAGGGACCGCTTCGTCACGCCTTCACCTGCTCAAAAAGCCAGTCCCGCACGGCCTCCAGCCTGTAGGCATAGTTGAAGGAAGCCATGTGCTCCATGCCGGTCTGGCCCTCCTTGAACACGGTGCCGGTCTCGAAGCGGATCATGTTGGCGTCCAGCCCCTCTTGAAGCAGCGCTTCCACCGCGGCGTCCTGGGCCTCCGCGCTGTCCTGGGCGCTCCAGGTGCCGTAGCTGTAGGCAACGCCGTCCGCGTCGAACATGGCCATGACCTCGTCCTGTCCCCCGGAGGCCTTCTCGTCGCCGCCTGCCGTCACGTAGAAGAACTTCTGGTTCTCCATGCCGGACAATACCGAAATATCCCACTGGCCGGAGACATACAGGCTGGCGGCGAAAAGGTCGGGGTACTTGCTGTTCAGGTACAGAGAAGACATGCAGCCCATGGACTGGCCCGTGGTGTACAGGCGGTTCGCGTCGATGGAATACTCGCCTTCAAGCTGCCCGATCAGCTTCACCGTCGCGTCGATCTGGGGGTCAGCCTCCCAGTTGTCCGTTGTAACAGTGCCGGTGAACGCGGGCACCAGCACGAAGGAGGCGTGCCTGGCCTGTGCCTCGTCGGCAGCCCACACCGTCGCGCCGTAGTATTGCCCGACAATCTCCGCCGCGCTCTTGCCCGCGCCGGTGGAATCCGGGATAAACATGACCAGCGGGTAGGATTGGGAGGCATCGTAATCCTCCGGGACATACAGGCTGTATTCAAAGCTGATGCCCGTATCCTCATCGGTAAAAGTGAACTGCCGGAACTTCGATGCGTTTTGATCCAGCACCGCCTGGATCTCCTCGTCGTTCTGCACCATGCCGCCGCCCATCATTCCGCCAGGGCCGCCCATGCCTCCGCCGCGGGGGCCGCCGCCCATGCCGCGCTCAGCCAGCGCACCGAAAGAAAACACCATCATCAGGCAAATCATCATCGCAACAATCCTCTTCACGAAAATCACTCCTTCCAATATGGCAAAGAGGCGCAGGCCCATTCATCCGGACTTACGCCTCTCAGCTGCTCGATGATTCCATTATACCCGGTAACCTTAAGCGAAACTTGAATGAATTGAAAAGATGCGATCATACCATGGGGTCAGGGTGTGCAGCGGCGGCGCCCCTGCTGCTTTTCTGTACGGCGATATTCATTTTGGGACGGTCCCATTGCCTTCTCCCCACAGCAAAGAGGCTGTCTTTATTAAGACAGCCCCTTTGCTGCGCTTATCCGCGCTTCATCGGTTGCACCACTTCAGCAGGTCCAGCTTGCTCCAGCCCTTCTTGCTGCCCTTGGACACATACGCCCAGCTGCCGGAGACCTTGGTGGCCAGCAGGTGCTTGGTGCCCTTGGCGAAGGAATCGATGACGGCATAACCCATGCCGGGGCCCTTGCGATAGTTCAGGCCCTTGGAGCTGGTGTTCACATTGGCATAGGCGCCGCACTTGACGTTCTTCTTGTTCACCCAGCCGCAAACGCCGTCGAAGGTCTTCACCTTGTACCAGCTGCCGCACTTCCTGATCAGCTTGAGGGGCTTGCCGTTGCACAGCTTGGCGACGACGTCATAGTCGTTGCCGGCGCCTTCGCGCAGCCCCAGGCGGCCGTTGCAGTAGCTGACCCGGTAGACCTTGTAGGTGGTGGCATTGGAAACCGTTTCCGCCACTGACGTCGCGGAAACAACCGCCGCAAGCAGCATCACCGTCAGAAGAACCGCGAGAATCCTCTTCATGTTAATTCCCTCCATGTGTTGTTATTGCCCCGTCCGATGCGCCCGTCGCCTGTACGCCGACGGGCCGCGGGCATCCCTGCATCTAATATGCGTCGCCCGCCCGGACTATGGCTGGTGGAGTCATTATACTACCAATTTCTGTTAAAATTGTTACATTTTTGTCGCAATTATGTCAATTAAAACGGGTCAACTGCGCTGCCCCCGGCCCCGCTGGCGGCTGTGGCACACATCGCACACACGGTAGGGCCAGTTCCAGGGCAGCGGGGCCTTGCAGGAGGGACAGGTGCGCTGCTGGAGCTTCTGGGTGGACAGTATGTGGATGATGCCCTCGGAGATCTGCCCCTTGCGCCGCTGGATCTCCTCCAGCAGGTCGTCCGGGTCCTCCAGGAACAGGCGGGCATAGTTATAGTAGAGGTCGCAGCAGCGGTAGTCCGCCTCCAGGCCGTCCAGCATGGCGGTGGTGCAGTCCTCCGGCTCCGGGGGCCAGGGCAGCTCGTTTTCCACCCCGATGTGCTCCCCGTTGCACTCGGCCCGGTACATGGCCCTCCAGCGGTTCAGCAGGTCCGGGTCCTCCTCGTCGAAGGGGATGCACAGGAAGCGGTACAGCAGCGCCTTGTCGGTCTTCGGCGTCTCCATCATGGCCGCCAGCGCCGCCATGCGCTCGGTGGAGGCCTTCGAAAAGCAGCCCCTGTCCTTCATGGCCAGCCACTGGTTGATGATCTGGGTCAGCGGCAGCGGCAGGCCCAGCAGCGATTCCGGGAAGCTGATGACGCCCTCGGTCAGCGGGTACAGGGGCTTGTTCAGCGCCTGGGCCACGATGCCCTTGAAGCCGTAGGCGTTCACATAGCCCACGTCATACCGGCCGTAGCGGCCGGCGCGGCCGGCGATCTGCTTGATCTCGGCGTCGGTCAGGGGCCGGATGATGTCGCCGTCGAACTTCTCCGACTCCAGGAACACCACCCGCTGTATGGGCAGGTTCATGCCCATGGCGATGGCGTCGGTGGACACCACCACCTGGGATTCCCCCTCCTGGAAGCGCTCGGCCTGGTCGCGGCGCACGTCCGGCGGCAGCGCGCCGTAGATCAGCGACACCCGCCAGCCCTGGCGCTTCAGCTCCGC
>JAZSAA010000448.1:0-2226 GCA_045601625.1 Clostridia bacterium
CAGCTGCTCGATCACGTCGTGCTCCGGCGGCGTGGCGGACAGCAGGATCTCCCTCGGCGGGGTGATCTCAGGGCCGTAGTATTGCAGCATGAACTGGGTGAGGATCTCCCCCAGGGGTTCGTCGCCCGCGCCCTCCAGCGTGAAGCGCTCCGAACCGATCATGCGGCCCGAGCGCACGAACATCAGCTGCACCATGGCGTCGGCCTCGTGGGGCAGCACGGCGATGATGTCCTGGTCGACCTGGGCGGTTGATATGGCCTTCTGCTTCTGCATCACGGCCTCCACGGCGCGGATGCGGTCGCGGTACAGCGCCGCCCGCTCGTAGTTCATCTCCCTCGAGGCCTCCATCATCCTGTCCTTCAGCTCGGTCAGCACCGGCGCGTATTTGCCGTTCAGGAAGTCGATGACGCCGTCGATGGTCCTGCGGTATTCCTCCTTGGAGATCAGCCCGGCGCAGGGGGCGGGGCACTGGCCCACCTGGTGGTGCACGCAGGGGCGGCGGGGCTTGTCCGGGTTTATGGCGTGCCGGCACACCCGGATGGGGGACACCATGCGCACCGCGTCCAGCACCTCCCGCACCACGGTGGAGCCCTGGTAGGGGCCAAAGTACTTCGCCCCGTCCTTCTCCTGCCTGCGGGCCAGGTCCACCAGCGGGAAGTCCTCGGCCAGGTTCACGCGGATGTAGGGGTAGGCCTTGTCGTCCTTCAGCAGTATGTTGTAGTGGGGCATGTGCAGCTTGGTCAGGTTGCACTCCAGCGCGAAGGCCTCCATCTCACCGTCTACCAGTATGATGTCGAAGTCGTCGATCTTCTCCACCATGGCCCGCACCTTCGGGGTGTGCTGGGCGCTGTAGTGGAAATACTGGCTGACCCGGTTTTTCAGGTTCACCGCCTTGCCCACGTAGATGATCTCGCCCTCGGATTTCATCAGGTAGCAGCCCGGAGAATCGGGCAGGTTGGCGATCTTGAACTCCAGCTCCGGCGACATCCGCGCGCCGTTCCACGGCTTTCTGTACTCGGACATGGGAACCTCCTTGGATTCCTTATTATTCTCTTCCGCCATTATATCACGAGAAACGTTCCTTAGCAAATCCAAGCATAAATGCGCTTTATACTATCATCAAAATATATCAAAAGCGCCAAAAAAGTCTGCAATTCACATTCCTTTTGGCGATCGACTTCTGCTATAATAGAGGCAGCGCAATACCATCTGCAGGGAGGATCGACCATGAAGAAGCTGTTATCTGTTTTGCTGGCCGCGGCGGTGCTGCTGTGTGGCCTGGCAGTCCTGGCGGAGCAGGACGGGTCGAATGAGGACCGATTCAGCGCCCTGCGCATACGGGTGCCCACCGTGCCGCCGGTCGAGGTGCCGGAGATACCCGAGATCGAGGTGCCGGAGGTGCCCACGCCGGCCCCCACAAAGAAGCCGAAGATCGAGGTGCCGGAGATCCCCGAGGTGGATGTGGACGCGCCCGACGTGCCCCGGGTGACGGCGGATCCCGCGGCGCCGGTGGAATCGGCGCTGGCGGCGCTGGGCGTCACCGACTATCGCGCGCTGTACGACGCCCTCAGCCGAGGGGAAGCGGTGGGCGACGGCAGTCGCGGCGACGCCGCCAGGGGCCTGCAACAGCTGCTGGTCGCCTTCGGGCAGAACATCAAGGCGGATGGCATCGTCGGCCCCAAGACCCTCGCCGCCCTGAACGCCGTACAGGCCCAATATGAATTGCCCCAGACGGACAGGCTGGACGCCGAGGGCCTCGCGACCCTGTTGCCCTTGCTGTTGATGAACGGGCAGGATGAGCCGAAATAGCGCCTTCGGAACGGAAGGGTGGGGAAATACGTCCAATGCAATGTTTTCCCCGCAATGTGGAAAGGAGTGTTCATCCATGAGGCGTAAAATAAAAACCCTGCTGGCGATGGCAGCGCTCTTGACGCTGCTTGTGACAGCTTCGGCGGATGCCGTCACCGGGCCGGGACTGGATCGCGTGGAAGCGGCGAAGGGCTACGAACAGGCCGACGTGTTGGCGGCGCGGCTGGGCGTCGGGTTGACCGACGGCGTGCCGCTGTACACGCCGACCCGCCCCCAACCTCTGAACGCCTATATGGTGGTGGACCCCCAGTGTGAGGTGGGCATCGACCGGGACGACATATACCCGGTCAGTGAGAAGGGCCTGATCCCCGAAATCACCGATTATCTCGATCGATGGATCGACGACATCCAGAAGGC
>JAZSAA010000449.1:0-8940 GCA_045601625.1 Clostridia bacterium
TACATCTCGACGGCCTTGATGCCGTTGCCCTTCAGGGGCTGGGAGAAGGCCAGGAAGTCGCCGCGGCCGAAGGTGCCGTTGTAGTCGAAGGAGGTCAGGGCAGCGTCGGGATCGATGTAGCCCTTCTGGCCCCAGTCGTACATCAGGCGGATGTGCTCCTCCTGCTCGGGGGTCTCGAAGATGCTGTACACGGTCTCGTCGAAGTTGCCGTCTTCGCCCTTCGCCATCTTCATGGCCACAGAGTTGTTGATCATGCCGGCCCAGTCGGGGCACCAGGGCTCGTCAGCCCAGCGGCCGTTCTGGCCGTCCATCAGGTAGGGATACTTGTCGGGATGGAGCTCCTTGTACTTGGCCAGCCAGGGCTCCAGGTCCGCGGTGGTCTTGATGGAGGGATCGTCAGCGGTGACATCCCAGCCGATCTCGGCGGCAGCGGTCTTGTTGATGATGAAGCCTTCCGGCACGCACAGCTCCTTGTTGGTGGGGATGCCGTACAGCACGCCGTTCACCTTGACGCCGTCCAGAAAGGTCTGGGGCAGGGTCTCGGTGATGCCCTGGCCATACTCGGCAAGCAGGTCGTCCAGAGGCATCAGCAGGCCGCCGGCGACTTCGACGCCGTAGCCTTCCCAGTCAGCGGTGAAGATGAGGTCCATCTTCTCGCCGGACTGCAGGGCGTTGATGGCCTTGTCGTTCCAATCGCCCCAGCCGATGATATGGTAGCTGACCTTCGCGCCGATCAGGGGCTCAATGTAGGCATTGACAGCCTCTTCCACGCCCGCGCGGACAGCCTCGTTGTCGCCATTGCCCACCCAGTAGATGTCCAGGGTGTAGGGCTCTTCGGCCACAGCCACAGTCAGCAGCGACAGGACCATCGCCACAGCCAGAAGCAAAGTAACCAGTTTACGCATGTGTTTTCCCTCCTTGGTTGTTCTATTTCGAGGGCCGCGCAAGCCCTTGAAATCAAATCGGATAAGGTCCGGGTCCCGAAGGCCTTAGCCCTTCACGGCGCCGACGGTCAGGCCCTTGACGAAGTACTTCTGGAAGAAGGGGTAGGCCAGTATGATCGGGCCCACCGTGACCACCGCCATGGACATGCGGAAGGTCTCCGCCGGGAGGTTCGCCACGTTCACGCCGCCCATTCGGCTGGCGTTCTCCTTGATGAACCGCAGGTTGTTCATGGTCTGGTAGATCGTGTATTGCAGGTTGTAGTACTGGGCGCTGTCGTTGATCAGCAGGCAGTTGCGGAAGTCGTTCCACACGCCGATGGCGCTGAACAGGGCCACCGTCGCAAAGCCCGGCAGGGCCAGCGGGGCCACGATCTGCAAAAGTGTGCGCCACTCGCCGCAGCCGTCGATGCGGGCGGATTCGATGATCGCCTCGGGCACCGAGGATTGATAGAAGGTCCGCATGATGATGACCCAGTAGGCCGAGAACGACATGGGCAAGAACAGCGCCCACACGGTATCCTTCAGGCCCAGCACCGAACGGGTCATGTTGTAGTAGCTGACCATGCCGCCGCCGAACAGCATCGTGAAGAACGAGAAGAACGTGAAGAACTTCTTGTACTTGAAGTCCGGCCGGCTCAGCGCGTAGGCGTACAGGCCCACGGTGATCACCGAGATCACGGTGCCCGCCAGGGTGGCGATGATGGTGTTCTTGTAGGCGGTGACGATGATCGAGCCGCCCTTGAACAGGTAGGTATAGGCGGTGGTGGAGAACTCCAGCGGCCACAGCCGGTAGCCATGGGTGGTCAGCGCCACCTCGCTGGTGAACGAGGAGACCAGTATGATCCACAGCGGGAAGATGGTCAGGATGCAGGCCACGATCAGCAGGATGTTGAAGGCCAGGTTCGCGCCGCGGGAAATCTGGTTCTTCGCCGAGCTGTGGCGCGCCGCCTCCTTCTCCGCCTTTTTGAGCTTCTTAACGTCAACAGCAGTCATCTTTCGCTTCCTCCCTTCATCAGAACAGCGCCATTTCGGGATGGGACTTGCGCACGATGCCGTTGGTCAGCAGGATCAGCACGAAGCCGACCACCGACTGGAAGAAAGCGCCCGCGCCGGCGTAGCCGAAGGAGTTGCGCAGGTTGCCCTTCTTCAGCATGTCATACACGTAGGTGTCGATGGTGCTGGTCACCTGGCGCAGCGTGCCGGAGCCGTTGGGCAGGGAGTAGAACATGTCGAAGTCGCCGTTGAAGATTCGGCCCACCGCCAGGATCTGCAGCATCACGATGACGGGCATCAGCTGGGGCAGGGTGATGTACTTGAACTGCTGCCACTTGGTGGCGCCGTCGATGGCGCCCGCCTCGTACAGCTGCTCGTCAAAGCCGGTCAGCGTGGCCAGGTAGATGATGGAGCCCTGGCCGGTGTACTTCCAGACGTTGGCGATCAGGAAGATCCAGGGCCAGTACTGCTTCTGGGAGTAGAACTTGATGGCATCCCGGCCCATCATGGCGTTGATCTGGTTGAAGAAGCCGTTGGCCGCGATCATCGCGTACAGCGCGTACATGACCACGATCCAGCTGACGAAGTAGGGCATGAAGAGGATGGTGTGGTACACCTTTGCGGTGCGGCGGTTGCGCATCTCGTTGATCAGCACCGCCAGACCCACCTGCAGCACCACGCCCACCACCATGAACAGCAGGTTGTAGCCCACGGTGTTCCGAATCAGCATCGGGGCGTCCTTGAGCAGGTAGGTGAAGTTGTTCAGGCCGTTCCACTCGGATTTCACAAGGCTGTTCAGGAAGATGTTCTTGAAGAAGGAATCCGCCGTGGGCACCGTCATCTGGTACTTCTTGAACGCCAGGATGATGCCGGGCATCGGCAGATAGCAGAACGCCAGCAGGAACAGCGCGCCCGGTACCACCATCGCCAGGTACGCGCCCTGTCGCTTGCCGGAATCCGCCAGCGTACGCTGTTTCGGGCTCTTGTTGCTCATTTGGATATCCCGCCTTTCTACACGCCTTCTGCTTGCCCTGAAGGGCGGCCTGCCCCGTTGCGCAGGGAGGCGGCGCCACTTCAGCCGAAATGCCATCAGAAGAACACTTAACGCTGTATATCATAATACATTACTGGCGGGAAAAAGTCAATACATCGTTTTCGTTAAATCGAATGTTTTCATAACTATTTATTACTTTTGTCTCAAAATCCCTCCCGAAATTAGCGTTTCGATGCAATTCATATAAATTACATATGTTTTCGTGCCTTGCTGTGTAATCGCGAGGTTATCGGGAATTCCCTGAAGAATCCCCCGCGGACGGGTCCCGGACCCAATGCGCCCGTTCCCGCTGCCGGCCTGTTTAAATTGGCAATCAAATCATTTCACTGTATTTACATTTCCCGCCTCTGGATGGCTTCGGACTTACATCGTTTTCGTTAATGTTTGAATGGGCATAAAAAACGCTTCGCCGCATTGAAAGCGCAGCGAAGCGTTGGTGGGTGTGGGAGATCAGCCCTTCACGGCGCCGGCGACCATGCCCTTGATGATCTGGCCGTTGAAGGCGAAGTACATGATCACGATGGGCGCCATGGTGATCAGCATGGCGGCCATCTGCTTGGGGTAATCGGAGGCGAACTGGCCCTTGAACTGGGTCAGCGCCAGCGGCACCGTCTGCAGGTTCACCTTGTTGATCAGCACCAGGGCGAAGGAGAACTCGTTCCAGCAGCCGAAGATCTGTATGATGGCGATGGTCACCAGGATCGGCCGGCACAGCGGGAAGATGATGGTCCACAGCGTTCTCGAGAAGCCCGCGCCGTCGATGGAAGCCGCCTCCTCCAGCGCCACGGGCACGCCCTTGACATAGCCCTCCGTCAGGAATATGCCCATGGGCAGGCCGAAGGACACATAGGGGAACAGCAGGGTGTACCACTTGTCCAGCAGGTTGGCGTCCTTGAACACCACGTAGATGGGCACCAGCAGCGAATGGATCGGAATCAGCATGCCCATCAGGAACATCAGGTACAGGGGCCGGTTCAGCTTGAAGCGCACGCGGGCCAGTATGTAACCTACGATGAAGCTGAACAGCACGATCAGTATGATCGAGATGCCGGTGGTGCGCAGGCTGTTCCACATGGACTGCCACAGGTGGTAATCCTTGTTGGAGAGGATCTTGACGTAATTCACCGGGTCCCAGACCTTCGGCAGGCCGACGATGTCGGCATTGAAGGCGCGCTTCTCCTTGAAGGAGGAGTAAAGCATCCATATCAGCGGGAAGATACAGCTGATAGAGAAGATCCAAAGCACCAGGTTGATCAGCACCGTGCCGATGGCCTTGCCCACCGGGGAGGTCTGGCGCACGGCGGTAATTTCACTCTTCTGCATGAATTACGCCTCCAATCTGCGGGTCGCCCGCTTGACCAGCCACTGGCTGCCGCCGATGACGGCCAGGGAGAGCACGAATATCGCCACGGAAATGGTGCTGCCATAGCCCATGTTCGTCTGCTCGAAGCTGATCTTGTAGCCGTACATGGCCATAACCATCGAGCTTGTACCGGGGCCGCCCTTGGTCATCGTATAGATGTTGTCGAAGGCCTTCATGTTGCCCGCGATGCACAGCGTCAGGCAAACCAGCATCGTGTTGCGGATCAGCGGCAGCGTGATGTGCAGGGCCGTCTGGAAGCCGTTGGCGCCGTCGATTTCAGCGGATTCAAAGATGGACTTGTCGATGCCCGCGATGGCGGAGAACATGATGACCATGTAGTAGCCGATGTACTGCCAGATCAGCGGGATGGACACATACAGCATGATGTTCTTGCTGTCGTTCAGCCACACCTTCGTAAGGTCCGGACGGCCCATCACGTTTTTGATGAACCAGTTCAGGAGACCGTAGTTGTTGTGGTAGACCATCGTCCAGATCATGCCGATACACACAGCCGAGATGGTGCTGGGGAAGAAGCCAAAGGTGCGGTGGATGGTCTGGGCCTTTGCCAGCCTGGAGTTGGCAAACAGCACCAGTATAAAGGCGATGCCCAGCTGGCCAATGATACAGGCGACGACCAAATAGATGTTGTGGCCAAACGCCTGCCAGAAGGTGGCGTCCGCAAACAGCTGCTGGTAGTTCGCAATGCCATTGAAGGTCTTTACCGGGCCGCCCTTCCACTGGAAAAAGCTGTAATACAGCGCCGTGACCAGCGGAACAAATACGGTAAAGACAAATGCAGCCACCGGAATCAAGAGATACAGATATACCAGAGACTTGCGCGGTCTGATGTTCTCAAGCATGTCTTTTCCCTTCCTTTCTTATTGGCCATCACCGGCATGCAGCGTTTTCCGCTCCCCGCCTTCGCGCTTGCGCCCGAAAGCCGGGGCCGGATAACACTGCCCGCATGGCGCGCCATATGGATATCCGATTTGGAGCTTTCGACTCGCGCCGGGTTTTTCTGTCGGCGCGGCTTCAAAAACATGCCGCCCGCCTTTTTCACAAGGCGGGCGGCAAACCCTCAGCGCTTCTTTACAAGCTGTCAAAATCAGTTGCCGAAGAAGGCGTCGTAGGCAGCCTGGGTATCGGCGGCGACGGTCGCGGGATCGATCTCGCCGTTGATCATGGACTGCATTTCGGTGTTCAGCACAGACCAGATGGAGCCATCCAGATAGGAGTCATAGATCTCGCAGGTGGTGGTATCCACATAGGACCAGTTGTAGAAATCCTGGGTCTGCTGGTCGAACTTGCTCAGGTCAACCTCGCCGGCGTCGGTCAGGCCGCCCAGGGCGTAGTTCTCGGCCACATAGGTGGAGAAGGCGGGGCCGGTCAGCTCGTAGATCAGATCGATCGCGGCAGCCAGCTTGTCGGCATCCTCAGCAACCTTGGGGCTGATCGCCAGGGCGTAGCCCAGGCCGGTGTTCTGGGACATGGGATCCTCGGTGGCGTCCGCGGGCTGGGGCAGCACGGCGATGCCCATGTTGGCCAGCTTGTCGGGATCGTTCGCCAGCAGGGTGGCATAGATGTAGGACCAGTCCCAGTTGCCGCCGATGAAGGCAGCGGCGTCGCCGGAGATGAAGTACTCGCGGGCATCCTCATTGGTGACGGCGTTGTAGTCCTCGTTGAAGATCTTGGTCTGGGTGAACAGACGCTGGGTCTCGGTCAGGGCCTTCACGAACGCTTCGTCGGTGAACTTGGCGCCCTTGTTGTAGATCAGGTCGTTGAACCACTGGGTGCCGGTATAGCGGTTGCCCAGGGTGGACACGAAGTCGGAGTTCAGCTGCCACTGGCCGCCATTGCCGAAGGCCACGGTGGTGATGCCCTGCTCGGCGAAATACTCGGAAGCCTTCTCGACGTCAGCCCAGGTGCTGGGGAAAGCGTCGAAGCCGGCCTCGGCCCACTGCGCCTTGTCGTAGATCACGATGGTGCAGGTGCCGCCGGTCAGAGCGGGCAGGCCGTAGATCTTGCCATCAGCGGTGGTGAAGGGGGTGAACAGGTTCTTGTTGTACTGCTCGGCATAGGGAGAAGCGGCGATGATATCGGTCAGATCCATGATCTGGTTCTGCTCGGCCCACGCGGCCACGTTCATGCCCTGCACCAGGAACACGTCGGGCAGGTTGTCGGCAGCCGCCAGGGTGGCGACCTGGGTCTTATACTCGGCGTTGGCCAGCACGTTTTCGGTCAGGGTGATGTCGGGATGGGCCTCTTTCCAGGCCGCGATGGTGGTGCGGAAGCCGTCGGAGCCACCGTTGCCCTCGGACTCCTCGGAGGTGGAGAAGTGCATGAGCACCAGCTCGCCCTTATAGGCCAAATCGGTGGCGGCCACGGGCGTGGCGGCAAACGCGACGGCGCTCATGGCGAACAGAGCCAGGACCAGAACCAGACTGATTACCTTTTTCATGTGCGGTAACCTCCTTGAAATTTTGTGGCAATTCCTTGCCTCGATCCAACAGGAATCAACGCCCGTTTGGATTTCATACCAATTTTATACCTGTGTTTAGTTATTGTCAATACATCGTTTTCGTTAATTTTTGCATACTAACCTTTTTGGCAGTTTGCTGATAAAATACTCCCCGATATTGCCCGAAAGGGCAATACCGGGGAATGATGATGTGAAATGTGAATAGAATCGGCGTCCATTCTCCCGTCAGGCCTCCAGCAGCCACAGGAAACCGCCGGCGGGCACGGTCAGGCCCTCTGCGCGCACGGGACTGCCGGTCCACAGGTCGGTGAAGCTGCCACCGCCCTCAAGGTTCGCGGGCTTCGGCCATTCGGAGAAGTTGAACAGCGCGACCAGGCGTTCGCCGTCCGCCCGGCGCTCGATGGCAAGCATGGAATCGTCCACAGCGGGCAACAGGCGCACTGCGGCATCGGCACCGAAGGCGGCGTGCTCCGCCCGCAGGTTTTCCAGCCGCCTGACGGCCTCGAACATGCGGCCCTCGGGGGTCGCGGCGTCGCCCCGCTTTTCCGCGGCGCTCCAGTTCATGTCCCCCCGGTGCAGGTAGCGGCTGTCCCCGGCCTTCAGCGGGTCGTCGTGGTAGGAATCGTCGTTCAGCTGGGCGATCTCGTCGCCGCTGTACAGCACCGGTACGCCGCTGAGGGAGAACATCAGCGCGTGCAGCGCGACGTCCAGGGTCAGGGCCTGGGAGAGGGCGGCGGCGTCCCCGTTTTCCAGCGCGGCCTGCACGCCGCACAGCGAGGCGGTGGTGCCGCACAGCCGGGCATCGCCCAGGCGGGGATCGTCGTTGTACAGCTCGCCCCGGGCTGGGCTGCCAGGCCACTTGCCGGTCAGGTAGTCGTTCAGGTATTTCTTGTGGGGGATCTCCGTCTGGCCGAACCGCCCCAGGAAATCGTAATCCAGGCCCCAGCCGATGTCGTCGTGGCAGCGCAGGTAATTCAGGAAGGTATACTGGCCGGGCAGGGCGAACACCTGCTCCAGCTGGTTGCGCAGCAGCCGCACATCCCGGGTGGCCACGGTGTGCCAGATGGAGGCCATGGTGGTCACGTTGTACAGCAGGTGGCACTCCGGCTTGTAGACGCTGCCGAAGTAGGGCACCACCTTGTCCGGGGCCATTACCACCTCGCCCAGCAGCAGCGTACCGGGGCAGACGATCTCGCAGGCCATGCGCATCATGCGCACCAACGAATGGACCTGGGGCAGGTTCCGGCAGTTGGTGCCCAGCGACTTCCATATATAGGGCACCGCGTCCAGCCGGATGATGTCAACGCCCCGGTTGCACAGGTACAGCATGTTGTCGGTCATGTCGTTGAACACCATGGGGTTGGCGTAGTTCAGGTCCCACTGGTAGGGCCAGAAGGTGGTCATGACCACCTTGTGCAGCTGCTCGCACCAGCTGAAATTGCCCGGCGCGGTGGTGGGAAACACCTGGGGCACAGTGCGCTCGTACTCGTCCGGCACGACCCAGTTGTCGTAGATGAAGTAGCGGGCCATGTCGGTGGGGTCGCCCTCCCGGGCCCTGCGCGCCCACTCGTGGTCCTCGCTGGTGTGGTTCATCACGAAATCCAGGCAGAGGGCGATGCCCCTGTCGTGGCAGTCCCCGGCCAGGGCGGCCAGGTCCTCTATGGTGCCCAACTCCGGCTGCACCTTCCGGAAGTCGGAAACGGCGTAGCCGCCGTCGCTGCGCCCCTCCGGGCTCTCCAGCAGCGGCATCAGGTGCAGGTAATTCACGCCGCAATCCTGTATGTAGTCCAGCTTCTCCCGCACGCCGTTCAGCGTGCCGGCGAAGGCCTTGACGTACATCAGCATGCCGGTCATATCGTGGCCCCGATACCAGTCAGGATCGTCCTCCCGCCGGGAATCGATATTGCGCAGCGCCTCGGGCCGGTCCAGCCAGGCCCGGTACAGCATTTCCACGAAGTAGTCGTAGGCCTGCATGTCGCCGTGATACAGCTCGCAGTACAGCCACTGCAGCTCGTCCTCGTGCCGGGCAAAGCGCGCGGCAAAGGTCGCATCCCACTTGCTCTTGTCCATGTTCCATCCCCCTCCCCCGGTGAATGTTATTTTATGT